>DAIMGD010000256.1:0-3464 GCA_036724165.1 Rhodanobacter sp. | reverse complement strand
GCGCTGGCCTACATGCTGCTGCATCCCGGCAGCGTGCGCGCGCATATCAGCGTGGATACCGCGCCGCAGGCGCAACCGTTTGCGATCGCGATCCGCTCGCTGCAGCGCGAGGCGATCCGGCTCGATCCGCACTGGAACGAGGGCCACTACGACGACGTATATTACCCCGACACCGGCATGAGCATCGCACGCAAGCTCGGTGTGATCACTTATCGCTCCGCGATGGAATGGAACGGCCGCTTCGCGCGCATCCGGCTCGACCCGGAGCAACGCGAGGACGAGCCGTTCGGCCGCGAGTTCCAGGTCGAGTCGTATCTCGAAGGCCACGCCCAGCGCTTCGTGCGCAACTTCGATCCGAACAGTTATCTGTACCTGTCGCGCGCCAGCGACTGGTTCGATATCAGCGAATACGGCAACGGCAGCGTGCACGAAGGCCTTCAGCGCATCCACATCGAGCAGGCGATGGTGATCGGCGTCAGCACCGACATCCTGTTCCCGCTGCAGCAGCAGGAGCAGATTGCCGAAGGCCTGCAGGCAGCCGGTGCGCGGGTGGAATTCGTGGCGCTGGATTCGCCGCAAGGCCACGACGCGTTCCTGGTCGATATCGAGAACTACAGCCGCGCGATTGGTGGCTTCCTGCAGCGTTTGGCCATTTCCTGAGAAAATCTGCAGAAGGGCCGACAGAAGGCTTAACTGTCACGCTGGTAAGATACGACGCATCACGCACCAGCCGAGACCATCATGCTTACCCTGGACTTCCCCGGCAGCCGCACGCTGATCGACGCGATCGACGCCGCCGTGGTCAAGCCGACCACCCACGAACTCACCGACAGCCTGCGCAACAGCCTGTGCCGGCTGATCCGCGACAATGCGGTGACGTTGCCCGAGTGCGTGTTCGAGGCCTGCGCCGATCACTACGCCCGTCGCGAGCTGTACCGCAGCGACGAGCACGGCTATTGCGTGGTGGCGATGACGTGGGGGCCGGGCCAGGGCACGCCGATCCACGACCACGACGGCATGTGGTGCGTCGAGGGCGTGTGGAACGGCGCGCTGGAAATCGTGCAGTACGAGCTGCTGGAGCACGACGCGCTGAACTACCGCTTCCAGCCGGTCGGCTCGATCCAGGCCGGCACCGGTTCGGCTGGCAGCCTGATCCCGCCGCACGAGTACCACAGCATCCGCAACCCCAGCGACAACGCGGTGACGGTCAGCCTGCACATCTACTCCGGCCCGATGACCCAGTGCGCGGTGTTCCAGCCGCTGCCCGAAGATCGCTGGTATGCACGCAACGTGCGCGTGCTGGGACTCGACCGCGTGCACTGAAACCGGCATAATCAGCCTCTTGGTTGTGCCGGTGTGGCGGAATGGTAGACGCGGTGGACTCAAAATCCACTTGTGGTGACACAGTGGAGGTTCGAGTCCTCTCGCCGGTACCAGGGAATCGAAAAACCCCGCCTCGTGCGGGGTTTTTCATGCCCGGCTACAACTCGCGCACCACGCGGAAGCCGACGCGTCCGCTGCGCACACTGCCATCGGCACCTTGCCGGTAGGCCGAGTTCACTTGCTCCGGCGAGCTGCCCCAGGAGCCGCCGCGCACCACGTGGGCGCTGCAGCCGGGGTTGAGCCATGCGCTGCTGTCGTTCGGCGCGCGGACATAGTTGTCGTGCCAGCAGTCCTGCACCCACTCGGAGACGTTGCCGTTGATGTCGTACAGGCCGAATGGATTGGCGGCGAAACTCATCACCGGCGCGGGCCCCCAATAGCCGTCGCGATAGCCACGGAAAGAATGGCTCCAGCGACGACCGCTGCGCGAACGGTCGCCGGAGCCGGTGAGGTTTTCCACCGGCTGGGTGGGTACACCATCGCCCCACCAGTAACGCGTGCTGGTGCCACCGCGCAACGCGTATTCGAACTCCGCTTCGCTGGGCAGTCGATAGGTCTTGCCGGTGCGCTGGCTGAGCCAGTCGGCATACGCCTTGGCGTCGTTCCACGAGACATTGACTACCGGCAGGTCGTCCGCAGCCTTGCGGCCGGCATAGTCGTCCTGCCAGGTGGCCTGCGCGTCATCGCGCAGCGCGCCACTGCGCTCGTCGTACACGCTGGCGCCGTCCAGCTTCACTGAATCGGGCACATAACCGCTGGCACGCACGAACTCGCGGAACTGGCCCACCGTGATCGCGCTGCGCGCCATCGCGAAACCCTTGGTGAGGGTGATCGTGTGTTGCGGCATTTCGGAGTCGTTGTGGTCACCCTCGTTATCCGGAGCACCCATCTGGAAGCTCCCGGTCGGAATCACCACCATCGCCGGCGTCTTGCCAGGCAGGTCCACATAGCGTTCGGTGAATACCTGGCCGGGCTTGTAGCTGGCATACAGGCGCGCGTTGGTGAGCTGCACGTTGAAATCCACCAGCGCGGCCAGCGCGGGATCGATCGTCTGCGCCTGTGCCGCCAGTTTTTTCGCCAGCGCGATGTTGCCGGCATCCAGCGCCGAGTGCGCCTGCGCCAGCACGCCGTTGGCACGCTGCTCGCGCATGTCGTTGATGCGCTTGCTCACATCCTGCATCTGTTGCGATCCGGGGTGGATGGCCTGCGCTTCGGCCAGTACCTTGTCCGCGCCAGCGAAGTCGTTCTGTGCCACCGCGGCCAATGCCCGGTCCAGCACGGCACGCTGCACCTGGAAGATCCCCTGCTCGGCTACCGCGTTCTGCGGATCGAGCTTCTGCACTTCGTGGTACATGTCCAGTGCGCTGTTGCCACGGGGCTGATCGGCATTCCCCCGCGCCAGCAGGCCGGCCGCTTTCGCCAGCATCGGCCGCACCCTGGCCAGGGTTTTCAGGCTTGCTTCCAGTTGCGTCACATCGCCGGCCGCATTCGGCAGCGTGCGCAACGCGTCGAGCAGGTCCTTCGCCGAATCGGCATCGCCCTGGACAATGTCCTGACCGATTTCCGCCACCAGCCGTGCGCGCACATCGAACAGGCCCTGCCCGGCAAGGCGACTGTCCGGCTTGTCTTTCAGTGCCTGCGCAAACAACGCGGTCGCGCTGTCCGTGTCCCCCGCCAGCTGGCCCGCGCGCAATGCCTTGGTCGCGCGCGCCAGCAATGCCTGCACCGCCGGCGTATCCGCGCTGAGCTGCCTGGGCAGATCCGCATTCTTGTGGCTGAGCGCCACGATCACCGCCGTCGGTGCCAGCGTCAGCGGTGGCCCGGCGTTGAGCTCGGCGATCGCCGGCACCTGTTCCGGGCGCACTTCATTGCCCGGCAGCGTGGCTCCCATCGACATCGACCGAGGCGGTGCCTGGGTCGGCTCGACATGAAACACCCGCGGGAAAAAATGATAGGTCAGCGCACCGCCCAGCACGACAATACCCAGCGCGCCGCCAAGGGCGCGCTGACGGCGCAGGGTTGCATTGCTCGGCATGGATGGGCGTCCTTGGTGTGGCCTGTTATGGTGCGCCGTCCACCAT
>DAIMGD010000255.1:0-3506 GCA_036724165.1 Rhodanobacter sp. | reverse complement strand
CCTGCTGCACTGGCCGGTGCTGCTGATGCCGGTGCACATCGTGCTGCTGGAGCTGCTGATCGATCCGGCCTGCTCGATCGTGTTCGAGGCGGAGCCCGAGGCCGACGGCGTCATGAGCCGGCCGCCCCGCGCACGGGCGTCGTCGCCGTTCGCCCGCGCAAATCTCGAACACGGGGTGATCCAAGGCCTGGGATTTGCCGCCATCCTGCTGTGCGGCTACGGCGGCATGCTCGCTCAGGGCGCCAGCGCGGTGCAGGCCCGCAGCGGCGTGTTCGGCGCGCTGGTGATCGGCCTGTTCCTGCTGATCCTGGCCAACCGCAACCTGGCACGCTCGCTGCTGGCGCACATGGGCAACCCGTGGCTGCCGCGCATGTTCGGTGGCGTGGTGGTGATGCTGGCCGTGGTGATCGGCGTGCCGTTCCTCCGCGGCGTGATGGCGCTGGCGCTGCCCGATGCCACGACACTGGCCTGGGCCGCCGCCATGCTGTTGGCCACGGTCGCCTGGCTGGAAGGCTGGCGACATGTCGCGCGGCGTCTCGGGGCCTGGCGCGCGATACTGGACTGAGGTACCCGCGAGCAATCCGTTTCCCGCAATACCCTGTCACTGTCCCGGCGTGAACTGATCGAATCCTGCAACCACCGGCAAACGCACATGATCATCTACAGCTGTCACGGCGCCGCCAAACAGGTCACCGGTTCCTGCCACCTGATCAGCTGCAACGATTACCGCGTGCTGATCGACTGCGGCATGTTCCAGGGTGGCGCGGAGGTGGAACGCGGCAATGCCGAACCGTTTGGCTTCGACCCGACCAGCATCGATGTGCTGCTGCTGACCCATGCGCACCTGGATCACTGCGGGCGGATTCCGTTGCTGGTGCGCCAGGGCTTCCGTGGCCGCATCCTCACCACCGCCGCCACCCGCGAGCTGGCCCGCGTGGTGATGCTCGATGCCGCCGGCCTTCAGGAGGAGGACGCGCGCCGGGCACAGCGCAGCAACCGCCGCGGCGAGGCGGTAACGTCCCCGCTGTACACGCTGGAGGACGCCCTGCACGCACTGGATTTCTTCGGCCCGGATGTCGGCTACAACGAAACCGTGCGCGTCGCCGACGGCATCACCGCACGTTTCCTCGACGCCGGCCATATCCTCGGCTCGGCCTCGATCCTGCTTGAGGTCGACGACGGCACGCTGCGCCGCAGCCTGCTGTTCTCCGGTGACCTGGGCAACCCGGGCCGGCCGATCCTGCGCGACCCGGTGCCTGCGCCGGCCGCCGACTATGTGGTGATGGAAACCACCTACGGCGACCGCCCGCATCGCTCCGTGCCGGACTCCATCGAGGAGATGTATCAGGCGATACGCGACACGCTGACGCGTCGTGGCAACGTGGTGATCCCCACTTTCGCGCTGGAGCGTACGCAGGAAATCCTCTACTACCTGCATCGCGGCATCCGCGACGGCGCGATCCCCGCGCACGTGCGGGTGTTCCTGGATTCGCCGATGGCGATCTCCGCCACCGAGATCTTCCGCCACCACCCGGAATGCTTCGACGACGGCTTTCTCGCCGAACTGCAGCACGGCGATCCGTTCGCCATGCCCGGCCTGCACTTCACCCGCGACACCAGCGAGTCGATGGCGATCAACAGCATCGAGGACGGCGCGGTGATCCTCGCCGGCTCCGGCATGTGCAACGGCGGCCGCGTGCGCCATCACCTGAAGCACAACCTGTGGCGCGAGCGCAGCAGCGTGGTGTTCGTCGGCTATGCGGCGCAGGGCACGCTGGCGCGCCGGATCGTCGACGGCGCGGCCACGGTGCGCATCTTCAACGAGGACATTGCGGTACGCGCGCAGGTGTGGACGATCAACGGCTTCTCCGCACATGCCGATCAACCGGCGTTGCTGACCTGGCTGGGCGATGCACCCCGGCGCAAGGTACTGCTGGTGCACGGCGAGTACGAACGCGGCATGCAGGCGATGCGCGATTGCCTGACCGGCCGCGGTGTGAGCTGCCAGCTGCCGGGCCTGCACGAGCCGATCAAGATCGACTGAGCGCGGCATGCATGCCGATCAGGCAGCGCTTCGCCACATCCTGCGGCCGTCACGGGCAATCTGGACCGGCTGGATGCCACGCTGAAGTACAAGCGCCTGCTGGATCGCGACGGCGACAAGTCCGATGCAGCCTGCGTGGTGCGTTCCGGTTCGCTGAAGACCGTCAGCCTGTCCGGCCGTCACCAGCGCCTGCAGCGCGATGGCACGGCGCTCAACCTGTCGATGTCGCGCTACGACATCGCCAACGATCCGGGCCTGATGCTCGAGCCGCTGAGTCGGCTGTTTTCGAGCACGGAGGAAATGGGCGTGCTCGAAGTCGAGCGGAAATCCGTGCGCATCTGCGCCCCGACCCACTGGCCAGCCTCTGCCGCAGCGACGCCGCATCGAAGCGAAAAGGCGTCGGCTGAGTTGCTTCGCGCCGCGCACCGCCATCCGTCTCCTTCGCCCGCACATCATGCCGCACCCAGCGACGCGACACGGCGATCAATTGACGAAGGTCAACTGGCGGCGACTGGCAACAGCGTACAAATAAACCATGCGGCGAGCCAGGTCGCCATGTCCGCCTGCCGGGCATCGGAACCGCATGATCACCACATCGAGAACACCGCCATGTCCAACACCCTTCATCTTCAGGCCGGCGCCGGTGCCGACGACGCCTCCGCCATCCACTTCGAAAAGCTGGGTGGCTCGCACTGGATCGAATCCCTTGCCGATGGCACGCGCGTGCTGATTCGCCCGCTGCGGGAAGAGGATCGCGAGCGTGAGGAAGACTTCATCCATCGGCTGTCACCGGATTCGCGCCGGTTCCGCTTCATGGGCGGATTCAAGGAGGCCAGCCCGGAGCTGATCAGCCAGCTGATGGATGTCGACTACGCTCAGCGGATGGCCTTCGTCGCGCTGGCCCACGACAACGGCCGGCTGCGCGAAGTCGGGGTGAGCCGCTACAGCGCCACCGACCAGCAGGGCCACTGCGAATGCGCGGTGACCGTGGCCGACGACTGGCGCCAGCGCGGCCTCGGCGTACTGCTGATGCGGCACCTGATCGATCTCGCCCGCCGGAATGGCTTCAAGCAGATGCTCTCGCTCGACGCCGCCGACAACGAGGCGATGCACAGCCTCGCCAGCTACCTGGGCTTTCATCGCCGGCTCGACCCCGGCGATTCGACCCAGGTCATCCACACCCTGGATCTCTGATCGCCACTCTTCCTGTCGGGATGCCACTCATGCACACGGAAAGATCCGAACCCGTCAGCATCGATAGCGTCGCCGATCCGGCGACGTCTGCCGCTGGCCCCGGCGACATACTGGCACTGGTGACCTCGACCAGCCCATGGAGCCCGGCGGCGCTGGCAGGCATATCGCTCGCGGCGCGCTGGGGCAGCAACCTGACCGGCTGTTTCGTGGACCCGTCGACGCGCATGCTGCACAGCGTCGATGCCGAGCCCACGGTGCTGGACTTGCT
>DAIMGD010000254.1:0-3510 GCA_036724165.1 Rhodanobacter sp. | reverse complement strand
TACCGCCTTCCCGGCTCACAGCCAAAACACTCCTGAGCGTCCTGACTGGCGACACTATCGTTACCGATCGCGCCGACACCTGTTCGATAGTAACTGAGCCTGATTCACCTGTGCAATGCGCTTGGATCGTGACAAATGGCACATTCAGGTTGCATCTGGACCGACTACTGAGCCGCGACCCAGTCCGGCAATGCGGCCAGAATGGCCGGCAGATTCGCAGTATCCGTTCCACCGCCCTGGGCCATGTCCGGACGACCGCCCCCCTTGCCGTCGATCAGCGCGGCGACGTGCGCCACCACGCTGCCGGCCTTGACCCGACCCAGCGCCTTGCCGTGCACGCCGGCGATCAGCGAGACGCGCCCATCGACTGCTCCAGCCAGCAGGATCACGCAGTCGCCGAGTTGTTGCTTGAGCTGATCGACACTGTCGCGCAGCGACTTGGCATCGAGCCCTTCCAGCCGCGCGGCAACCACCTTGATGTAGCCGACATCGATGGCGGCATCCGCCAGATCGGCGGTGGCGGAACCAGCCGCCTTGCTGCGCAGCGAATCGAGTTCGCGCTCGAGTTTTTTCTGACGATCGAACAGCTGCCGCAACTTCTCCACCGCATCGTCGCCGCTGCTGGAAAGCAGTTGCGACAGCTCGCCCAAGCGGCGCTCCTCGTCGGCCACATACGCCAGCGCGCCATCGCCGGTCACCGCTTCGATACGCCGCACGCCGGAAGCAACACCCGCCTCGCCAACGATCTTGAACAGGCCGATGTCGCCGGTGCGATCGACATGGGTGCCACCACACAGCTCGGTGGAGAATTCGCCCATCTTCAGCACGCGCACTTCGTCGCCATACTTTTCGCCGAACAACGCCATCGCGCCGAACTCGATCGCGTCGTCGTAGGCCATGTTGCGTATTTCGGCCGCTGCATTGCGGCGAACCTCGGCGTTCACCATGGTCTCGACTCGCCCAAGCTCGTCGTGGCTCATCGGCCTGAAATGCGAGAAATCGAAGCGCAGGCGCTCAGGTGCGACCAGCGAACCCTTCTGCGTGACGTGATCGCCCAGCACCTTGCGCAAGGCCGCATGCAGCAAATGGGTGGCCGAATGGTTCAGCACGATCGCCTGCCGTCGCGAGGCGTCCACACTGGCCTCGACGATGTCACCGGTACGCAGCGGTTGCCCGCCCTGCCAGCGGCCGGCATGACCGAAGAACACGCCGCCCATCTTCAGCGTATCGCCGACTTCAAAGCGACCGGCCGGATTGAGCAGTTCACCGGTATCGCCGACCTGTCCGCCCGATTCGGCGTAGAACGGCGTGCGGTCGAGGATCAGCAGACCTTCCTCGCCATCACCCAGCTGATCGACCTGCTTGCCGCCGCGCACGATGCCCAGCAGCTTGCTGCCCCGACCCTGCAGTGCCTCATAGCCGAGGAACACCGTGGGCTTCAATTGACTGGCCAGCTCGGCCGGCATCTGGCCCTTGGCCTCGAAGCGACCGGCGGCGCGGGCGCGCTCGCGCTGTTCATTCATCGACCGCTCGAAACCGGCCATGTCGACTTCCAGTCCGCGCTCGCGCGCGATGTCGGCGGTGAGATCAACCGGAAAACCGTAGGTGTCGTACAGACGGAACGCATCGGCACCGGGAATGATCTTGCCGGATTTGCCCGCGACTTCGTCGAACAGGCGCATGCCGTGTTCCAGCGTCTCGCCGAAACGCTGTTCCTCTGTGCGCAGCGCGTCTTCGACGAAGGCCTGCTTCGCTGCCAGCTCCGGGTATGCCACGCCCATTTCCTCGACCAGTGGCCGCACCATCTTCCAGAAGAAATCGCCGCGCACGCCAAGCATCCAGCCATGCCGCAACGCGCGACGGATGATCCGGCGCAATACGTAACCGCGACCTTCGTTGGACGGCAGCACGCCGTCGACGATCAGGAAGGAACACGCGCGGATGTGATCGGCGATCACGCGCAGCGACTTGTTCGCCAGATCCCTCGTACCGGTCAGCTCGCCCGCCACGCGAATCAGGTGCGCGAACAGGTCGATCTCGTAATTGGAATGCACGTGCTGCAGCACCGCGGCGAGGCGCTCCAGGCCCATGCCGGTATCCACGCACGGTGCTGGCAACGGACTCAGCGTGCCGTCCGGCGCGCGGTCGAATTGCATGAACACCAGATTCCATATCTCGATGTAGCGGTCACCGTCCTCGTCCGGCGAACCGGGCGGGCCACCGGCGATGTCGGCGCCGTGATCGAAGAAGATCTCGGTGCATGGACCGCACGGTCCGGTGTCGGCCATCTGCCAGAAATTGTCGGAGGTGAACGGTGCGCCCTTGTTGTCACCGATCCGCACGATGCGCTCGGCCGGCACGCCGACTTCCTTGTTCCAGATGTCGAAGGCTTCGTCGTCGGTGTGATAGACGGTGACCCACAGCTTGTCCGCCGGCAGCTTGAACACGGCGGTCAGCAGTTCCCATGCGTAGATGATCGCGTCGCGCTTGAAGTAATCGCCGAACGACCAGTTGCCGAGCATCTCGAAAAACGTGTGATGGCGCGCGGTATAACCCACCGCATCCAGATCGTTGTGCTTGCCGCCGGCACGCAGGCAGCGCTGCACATCGGCTGCGCGCACGTAGCCCGGCTTCTCGCTGCCGAGAAACACGTTCTTGAACTGCACCATGCCCGAGTTGGTGAACAGCAGGGTCGGATCGCTGGCCGGCACCAGCGAACTGGACGGCACGATGGTGTGGCCCTTGGCGCGGAAGTAATCGAGGAAGGTGGCGCGGATTTCGGAGGTTTTCATGCAGGTCGTGATGGCTGGCGTTGAATGGCCACACCGCAGCCCGGCCACCCGATCGGTCCACCCATCATCCGTGGATGATGGATTTCAGGAAACGTCGTCGTCGGCTTCGTCCACATCGGCGTGGGTAACACTCCGTACTGTGGCGGCGGCAAAGCCGCGGCGCAAGAGGAATTGCGCCCGACGGCTGCGTTCGGCGGGGTCAGCCGTACCCGCGCCGCCGTAACGACGACGCAACTGGGCGGCGGCGGATACGGCCCAGTCGACTTCGGCCGCATCCAGCAGCTCGCGGATACGCGCGTCGGGTAAACCGTGGGTTTTCAGCTCCATCCGCAGACGCATCGGGCCGTAGCCCTGCGCAATCCGGCTGCGCAGCAGCAATTCGCCGAAGCGGTCGTCATCCTGGTAATGCTGTTCGCCGAGGCGATCGATCGCGGCGCTGGTTTCCTCGCCTTCGTAGCCGCCCTGGCGCAGCTTGGTTTTCAGTTCCTTGCGCGAATGCTCACGACGGGCCAGCAGACCCAGCGCCTTGTCGTAGGCGCTGCGCTGCGGCTTGGCCGGGTCGTCCTTGCCGGGCGGACGTTTCATGGCCATGCAAACGGAGATGGCCCGGACAAGCCGGGCCATGTTTTCCGCAACAGATCGTCAGAGGTCACCGCTCACGCTTCCTCAAGCGCCTCTTCCGCCGCGGCAGCGGCAGGCTTGCCGACCGGCACCAGCA
>DAIMGD010000253.1:0-3582 GCA_036724165.1 Rhodanobacter sp. | reverse complement strand
GGAAGATCTTCGGCGGATCCACGTAATGCACGGTGTCGCCGAACGAGCTGTACTTCGCCTCGTCGGCGAGCAGCTGCGCGTCGTCGATGAAGCCGGCGGCGGTCTTGTCGATTTTCATGGGGAATGATCCGGAATGATGCGGGGAATTCGGAAAAATAGCGGCGTGCGGAGCGATCAGGAGATCGCGTGCGCCGGCTCGTGATGCCAATGACTGGCCAGGCTGCCGTCGAGCAGCTTCGGCAGGAACTCCAGCGCATCCTCGAAGCCGGTGATCGGCACGTAGTCGATGCCGGTGGTGCGGCAATGCTCGATCAGGCGATGCTTGGCGAACACGAAGTCGACACGATCGGCCGCGCAGAAATCCGACGCGCCGTCACCGATCAGCAAGGTCTTCGCAGCGGTCTCGCGCGCCTGTGCCACGCACGCGCACTTGCAGGTACCACTGCGGCAACCCTCGGCCTGGAACGGCGAGGTCAGCTGCCACTGCTTCGGCGGCTGCGCCGGCGACAGGTGATTGGCCGCCAGCGGCAGATCGTCCAGGCCGTAGCGGCCGAGAATCTGGTGGATCGCGTAGTCGAGACCGTCGCTGACGATGCGGATCGGCACGTTCAGTTCACGCGCCTTCGCCACGAAACCCGGAAACGCGTGGTCGATCCACAAGCCGGCCAGATGCGTGTCGAGTTCCGCGCGGGTCATCTGCAGCAGGTCGACCTGGCCGGACATGCACTCGCGCGAACCGATGCGGCCGGCGCGCCAGTCCTGCTCCAGCACTTCCCAACCGGAACGGCCGAAACGATCGAGCAGCGAGTCGATCACGTCCTCGACGGAAATGGTGCCGTCGAAATCACACAGGATGGTCCAGCCGGACTCGGACATCGGAAACTCACGCCAATTACGATACCGCACAGGGTAGAAACGCTGTCTTTCGGCGCCCTTTCCCCCGCCGAAACGCACCCTGAGCGAACGCGCGTCGCGATACACCGGAGGGCGGCCATACCCCCTATGCTGCCGCTCCCATGATCCGTACCGCCGCACGCTCTTTTCCGCCACCTCGACCATTTGCATCGGCATGCCTGCTGGCGTGCCTGCTGTGGGCGCAGGGCTGCGTGGCCGATGCCGCCCCCGACGCAACCATCCTGGCCGGTGGCATTGGCGTGCAACGCCTGCCCAGCTGGCCTGGCGCGAAAACCCAGCGCAATCAGCCGTTCCCGTACGTGGACATCGAATGGCCCGACCATCTCAGCCTGTCCACCCTGGATGGATTGCAGGTCGACCTGATCGGCGGTGACGTGCTGCACGGCGGCGTCTACGGCAATTACCAGTGGGGTCGCGACAGCGACGATCTCGGCGTATTGCGTCAGCGGATCGCGCCGCTGTCACCGCGCCTGACCCTCGGCGGCTATCTGGAATGGCAGCTCGGCAAGCAGATCGACGTGGGCACCGACCTCAGTCACGACACCCACGGTGCCGGCGGCTATCTCGAGGTTTATGCCGAGTGGGATCTGCCGCCGGGCTGGCTGCTGCAGCACTCGGTCGAGCTGCACTGGCAGGCTATGAACGCGCACGCCATGAACCGCTTCTTCGGCATCAACCCGAACCAGGCCAGCGCACTCGACGTGCCGGCGTGGCAACCCGGCGGCGGCAGCCAGCTCGCCTCGCTGGAATACGACCTGTTCGTGCCGACCAGCAAGCACACCGGCCTGGCAATGGCACTGGTCTACGGACGGTTGCTCGGCGATGCCGCCGACAGTCCGCTGGTGACGCGCTTCGGTTCACGCACCCAGCTGTCCGAATCGCTGGCGTTCGTGGTTCACCTCTAGCGAACAAGGCCAGCGGCGCGATCGCAGTGCAGTGGGCTGCCGCATCCGGGACTTTGCCGGATGGGTTTCGATCCGTCCCGTTGGAGCGGCCGAACCATTACCATCCCATCACCATCCCGATGGCGGCGTAGCGGACTCAACCGGCACGCGGCCGTTGATGAATTTTCGAGGTCGAGGGAGCTGCGATGAACACGCTACGCACCGGAGCGATTGCCCCGAGACCGCTGGAGGCACTTGGCATCGACGAAATGGAGGAGCGCGCCTATTGCGCTCTGCTGGCCCACCGCCTGGCGACCGCGGAGGACGTCGCGAAGATACTTGCGCTGTCGCCGCGCAAGGTGCAGCGTCTGCTCGACAGCATCGAGTCCAAAGGGTTGGCATCCCATTCGCCCGAACGGCCACGGCGCTACATCGCCGCTCCACCGGAGCTCGCCGTGGAAGCGCTGGCCAGTCAGCGTCAAGCCGATATCGAACGCGCGCGTTCGACGATACCGCAGCTGAAGGAACAGGCCGCAAGCTCTGCGGACGCCGAGGAACGCGAACAGGTGGTGGAACTCATCACCAGTCGCGCCGCCCTGAGCCAGATTCTGGTGCAGCTGTTGAATACGGTTCAGAGCGAAATCGTCGGTTTCCAGCGTGCACCCACGTTGCAGATCCAGGGATTTCCCCACGAAATGCCGGCCGGCCTGCGCATACGAACGATCTCCGATGCGGGCTATCTGGCGTTGCCGGGCACGTTGAATTCGCTGCGGCTGGACATGGAAAAAGGTGAAGAGGCGCGCGTCTCCCCGACGTTGCCGGTCAAGATGCTGATTGTCGATCGGCGTGTCGGCCTGATCCCGTTGAATGTCGAAGATCAGGGTGGCCCGGTCATGCTGGTGCGATCTTCCACCTTGCTCGACTCACTCTATGCGCTGTTCGAGCTCACCTGGGAGCGGGCGACGCCGATCGTGTTTACCCAATCCGGGGAATTGAAGACCGGAACGCCGGCCTCTCGGTTGTCGGAGGCGACCGCACAGGTGATTCCGCTGCTGGCGGCGGGACTCAATGACAAGGCGATTGCGTATGAGGCCGGGATATCCGCGACGACGCTGAATCGACGCGTCGCGGAACTGATGAAGAGCTTCGGCACGCGCACCCGCTTTCAGCTGGGCTGGCGTGCTGCACTGGATGCGTTTCCGGAACGGCCCGCAGCAAGCACGCGAGGCAAGCGATCCCCGCGCGTGCGCTGAGTCGCGGCGCATGCTGGCCTTGCCTGGCTGCCGCTCCATCGGCTGCAGGGTTGGTGTATATCTCCCAAGAGAGAAATCAACCAGCATTTTCTATTGATACGTGCTGCGGCCCGGCCGATACTCGATCGCAAGTCAGGGATAACAGCTGCATGTGTCGCCCGCATGACGCGGGTAGCGACCAACGATGACCATCCGCTGCAACTTTTCGCCGTGTATCCATCGTTGTGCAAAACGCCATTGTCATAAGCAAATCACTTTGCCGTGATTGACATGCCGCTTATGCCAGGCGCAGTTTCAAAACGCTGCATGGGATGTATGTCCGGCTGATTACCGCCCGGTCCGGACGCTCGATTGCCAAGGCTCGTTACCGCCAGATAGCGTCAGTATTTTCCTGACGATGCAGCGGCCACTCTCCACAGCGATCCTGGCAACTCCGCGATCCGCTGTTGTTCTCAGAGGTTTTTGTTGCAGTCGTTGCTCACAGGACATGCTGTCGTTTGCCGCGTTGACGGCATCCGGCACCGCTGGGA
>DAIMGD010000252.1:0-3612 GCA_036724165.1 Rhodanobacter sp. | reverse complement strand
CGCTGGCCGCCTGTGAAGGCGCGCTGCTGGTGGTCGACGCGGCGCAGGGCGTCGAGGCGCAATCGGTCGCGAACTGCTACACCGCCGTGGAGATGGGCCTGGAAGTGGTGCCGGTGCTGAACAAGATCGACCTGCCGACCGCCGACGTGGAAAAAGTGAAACTCGAAATCGAGGCGGTGATCGGCGTCGACGCCACCGATGCGGTGGCGATCAGCGCCAAGACCGGCCTCAACGTGGTCGAGGTGCTGGAGGCGATCATCGCGCGCATCCCGCCGCCAAAGCCGCGCGACACGGATCGGCTGCAGGCGCTGATCATCGATTCCTGGTTCGACAATTACCTCGGCGTGGTGTCGCTGGTGCGCGTGATGCAGGGCGAGATCAAGCCCGGCGACAAGCTGCTGGTGATGTCGACCGGGCGGACTCACGAAGTGGGCGATGTCGGCGTGTTTACGCCCAAGCGCAAGAAGCTGGACAAGCTCGGCGCCGGCGAAGTCGGCTGGATCAATGCCTCGATCAAGGACGTGCACGGGGCCCCGGTCGGCGACACGCTGACGCATGCGGGCAAGCCCGCCGACAAGGCGCTGCCCGGGTTCCAGACCATGCAGCCACGCGTGTTCGCCGGCCTGTTCCCGGTGTCCTCGGACGATTACCCGGCCATGCGCGAAGCGCTGGACAAGCTGCGCCTCAACGACGCCGCGCTGTTCTTCGAGCCGGAGTCCTCCGAGGCGATGGGCTTCGGTTTTCGCTGCGGCTTCCTCGGCATGCTGCACATGGAGATCGTGCAGGAGCGGCTGGAGCGCGAATACGATCTGAACCTGATCACCACCGCGCCGACCGTGGTGTACGAGGTGCTCAAGAGCGACGGTTCGATCCTGATGCTGGACAACCCGGCCAAGCTGCCGACGAATTCCAGTCTGGTGCAGGAAATCCGCGAGCCGATCATCGTTGCCAACATCCTCACGCCGCCGGAATACATCGGCAACGTGATCACGCTGTGCGAGGAGAAGCGCGGCGTGCAGCGTTCGATCCAGTATCTGGCGACCCAGGTGCAGATCAGTTATGAGATGCCGCTGGCCGAGGTGGTGATGGATTTCTTCGACCGGCTGAAATCCGTCTCGCGCGGCTATGCCTCGATGGACTATCACTTCGATCGCTTCGAGGCCGGCCCGTTCGTGCGCACCGATGTGTTGATCAACGGCGAACGCGTCGATGCGCTCTCGCTGATCATGCATCGCAGCCACGCCGATCGTCGCGGTCGCGAACTGGTCGAGCGGATGAAGGACCTGATTCCGCGCCAGCAGTTCGACGTGGCGATCCAGGCGGCCGTCGGCGCGCAGATCATCGCGCGCTCCACCGTGAAAGCGCTGCGCAAGAATGTTCTGGCCAAGTGCTACGGCGGCGACGTCAGCCGCAAGAAGAAACTTCTGGAGAAGCAGAAGGAAGGCAAGAAGCGCATGAAGCAGGTCGGCCGCGTGGAGATTCCGCAGGAAGCCTTCCTGGCCGTACTGAAAGTGGACAAATAAGCGCGATCAGCGATGATCCGACAGGCAACCTGGAGTTAAGGCATGGAATTCGATTTTTCGGCGATTCTGCTCGGCCTCACCGTGCTGTTCGGCGTGGTGTGGGGGCTTGATCGGCTGTTCTTGTTCAAGAAACGCAAGGCGCGTCTGGATGCGGCCGGCACCGAGTATCACGATCCGGTGGCGGTGGACTGGGCCCGTTCGCTGTTCCCGGTGGTGCTGGTGGTGCTGCTGTTGCGCTCGTTCGTCGCAGAACCCTTTCGGATTCCCTCCGGTTCGATGATGCCGACGCTGGACGTGGGCGATTTCATCCTGGTCAACAAGTTTGCCTATGGACTGCGCCTGCCGGCATTCAACAACAAATTCCTGAGCATCGGCGAGCCGAAGCGCGGCGACGTGGTGGTGTTCCGTTTCCCCGGCTATCTGTGCCGTGACGAAAGCGGAAAGCTGACCCGCGTCGGCGGCGACGAGAATGGCCCGCCGCGTCTTGGCGATGGCGACACGTGTCCGGTCCCGCTGCGGCCTGTCAGCAACCAGAACTGGATCAAGCGGGTCATCGGGCTGCCCGGTGATACCGTCGAAGTGCACGATAGCCAGATCGTCATCAACGGCAAACCAGTCAGCGCCGATGAGATCGGTCCGTTCGTCGGCAATCCGCAGCGCGCGGAGGACAGTGAGCTGCTTAATTTCGGGGCTACCGTGTGGACGGAACATCTCGGCAAGGTCAATCATCTGGTTGCCCGCATGCCGGCGCGCATGTCGACCAATCCGATCCCGAATCCGCTGGTGTCCTCCGTGGTGCCGCAAGGCTGCTACCTGGTCATGGGCGACGATCGAGAAAACAGCCTCGACGGTCGCTGGTGGGGCTGCATGCCGGAGAAGAATCTGGCCGGCAAGGCCTTCCTGATCTGGATGAGCTGGAAGGGCTGGGGTACCGGGGGCGTGGATTTCTCGCGGATCGGCACGGTAATCCATTGACGGAAGTGTGCTGCTGCTGTGAACTGGCCCGTACATGAGACCGGCAACAGTGCGAGAATCCGCTGGCATGATTCGCTGCGCCGGCTGGTTCGGCGCAACGTATCAGCAGATCGATCGATGAATGATGGGCACGCCGCACAGGCGGCATAGCGAGGGGACTATGAAATCGAAGCAGTTGGGTGTGACCCTGATCGGGTTCTTGTTCATCATGGTCATCGTGGGCTTTTTCGCCTTCATGGCGATGAAGTTGTTTCCGTCGTACTCCGAATACATGGGGGTAAGCAAGGCGATGACGCAGACCGCCACGGAAGGGACGAATGGCAAGACGCTGGACGATATCCGCCGCAGCCTGATGTTCAAGATGGGCTTCCAGTACGTCGACGATGCCACCATCAAGCCTTCCGACATCACCATCAAGCGTGACGCGGGCGGCACCAGCCAGCTGAATGTGACCTACGACAAGAAGATCCCGTTCATCTACAACATCGCCTTCCTGTTGCACTTCGACAAGAGTGTGCAGCTGCAGGGCAATGTAGGTCAGTGATTTTTTGAATCTGAATTATCGTTTTGGCGACCCGGCGCTGGCACTGCTGGCGTTGACCCACCGCAGCATCGGCAAGCCGAACAACGAGCGTCTGGAATTCCTCGGCGATGCATTGCTCGGTGCAATCATCGCCGAGCTGCTGTTCGAGGTTCACCCCAAGGCCAGCGAGGGCGAACTGTCGCGGTTGCGCGCGCAACTGGTGAATGGCCAGGAGCTGGCGGTGGTGGCGCGTGAACTGGATCTGGGCAATGAACTGAAGCTGGGCCCCGGTGAGCTGAAGAGTGGTGGCTTCAGGCGCGACTCGATCCTGGCCGATGCGTTCGAGGCGCTGGTGGCCGCGGTGTATCTGGACGGCGGCTTTGACGCCTGCCGTCAGGTCGTGCGCGAGTTGTTCAGTGAACGTATCGCCGTGTTGCGGCGTTCCTCCAAGGATGCCAAGACCCGCCTGCAGGAATGGTTGCAGGCCAGCGGCTGGCCGCTGCCGCAGTACGAGTTGACCGCCAGCCATGGCGAAGATCACGCCAAGACCTTCGACGTCAGCTGTGCGATCAGCGTGCCGCTGCCGATCCA
>DAIMGD010000251.1:0-3628 GCA_036724165.1 Rhodanobacter sp. | reverse complement strand
CCAAGTTGAGCAAGGATCTGGATCGCAATGCGAAAGACACCTACTACAACGCCGGCGTCCAGTACGACGTGACCAAGAGCTTCCAGCTGGCCCTGGTGTACAAGCATGAGAAGGGCGACAAGTCGGTGACCACCCCGGTTCCACCCCATGTGCAGAACGTGAAGACCGACGAGATCGGCGTATTCGGCCAGGTGGCGTTCTAATACTGTCACAAGCTCCCGACATACTGGGCCATCACAGCAGTAGTTGCCCACGATTATCGAATGGAGTTCGACCCATGGATGGAAAACGGCGGGCATATGCCCGCCGTTTGCTTTTGTGCGCCGCTACGACCTCGCTGGCTCAGCGATTGTCGAGCGTCGCTCCAGTCAGCAAGCCGCGCGCCAGCATGCTGCATTGGCGCCGGTACAGCAGCAGCTGCCATTGACGGCCGCCGACCTGCCGCCACAGCACGGCTGAACGCACGGCCGCGAGCAGGCTGGCCCGTACCTTCTCCACCACGGCAGGCTGCTGCAGCTGTTGCGGGTTGCCGCTGACCATGACCCGTGGTTTGAGCGTGGACAGGGTGCCCGCATACAGCTCGGCGAGACGGCCGGTGACCTGGGCCGAATCCTGTCCGAAATGCTCCACCTGCCGCTGTGCGGCAACGATGCCTTGCTGAAGCTTGCCGAGCAGTTCCGGCTTGCCGGTCAGGCTGCGTTCCAGCCGCATCACGGTCACCACCATCTTGGTCAGCAACATGTCGCGGTCGCTCTCGTCGAGTTGCGCGATCAGGCTGCGCAGGCCGATCCGCACATTGGAGATGTTGCCGTAGACACCGACCACCGATGGCGCGTCGATGCGGAACACGCTGGCCACGCTGGCTTCCATCGCGCCTTCATCGCAGCGTCCCTCATTGGCCAGCTGCTGAGCCAGCGCACAGGCCTGAAAAAGACCTGCAAGCGCGAGCACGCGCTCTTCGTTCATGGAGAAAGTTTCAAGCACGGGATTGCGATTCTCTTGCAGTGATCGAGTGGACAGGGTCGGCAGTGAACGTCGGCAGCAGGCCGCCGTAAGGTGCATCGGTGGCGGCGATCACTGCGCCACCCAGACAGATATCACCATCGTAGAAGACCACCGATTGCCCCGGGGTGACGGCACGTTGCGGCTCGTCGAAGCGTACCTCAAGGCCGTTGTCATTCATGTCGACGATGCAGGTCTGATCGAGCTGACGATAGCGTGTCCTGGCGGTGCAACGAAAATGGGCAGCGGGCGCGGCGCCGGCGACCCAGCTTGGCGTTTCCGCCTGCAGCCGCTGCGAATACAACCAGTGGTTCTCGCCGCCCTGGGCGATGTAAAGCACGTTCGCGGTCACATCCTTGCCGACCACATACCAGGCCTCGCCGCTGGCGCCATGCCGGCCACCGATGCCCAGTCCGTTGCGTTGCCCGAGGGTGTAGTACATCGCGCCCTGGTGCGTGCCGATCAGCTCGCCATCGGGTGTGCGCATCTCGCCGGGGCGGGCCGGAATATATTGGCTGAGGAAACTGCGGAAATCGCGCTCGCCGATGAAGCAGATCCCCGTGGAATCTTTCTTCGCGTGCGTCGGCAACGCCGCTTCGCGCGCGATCTCGCGCACGCGGGTCTTTTCGATGTCGCCCAGCGGAAACTGCGTGGCGGCCAGCTGCCGTTGACCCAGTGCGTGCAGGAAGTAGGTCTGATCCTTGGCCTTGTCCACGGCGCGCAGCAGGCGATATTCGCCATCGCGACAGTCCACGCGGGCATAGTGGCCGGTGGCGATTTTCTCGGCGCCCAGCGCGTGAGCCTCGTCGAGAAACGTCTTGAACTTGATCTCGCGATTGCACAGCACGTCCGGATTCGGCGTGCGGCCGGCGCGATATTCGGCAAGGAAATGCTCGAACACGCCATCCCAGTATTCGCTGGCGAAGTTGCGTGCATGGAACGGGATGCCGAGCCGCCCGCACACTGCCACGGCATCCTTGCGATCGGCGTCGGCGGTGCACGGGCCACTGCGCTCGTCTTCTTCCCAGTTCTGCATGAACAGGCCTTCGACCTGATGGCCAGCCTGCTGCAACAGCAGTGCCGCGACCGAGGAGTCGACGCCGCCGGAAATGCCGAGCATCACCTTCATGCCCGCTGCCCTTCGGGCAACCAGGCGAGGGTATCCAGTGGCAACCGCTGGCCAGCCAGCCAGGCATCAATGCTCAGCAGCACCAGTGGACTGCGCAGACGGTCGCCAAGCACGGCGATTTCAGCGCGCGTCAGCCACAGCGCGCGGCGGATGCCGGTATCGAGTGGGCGGTCCGGGGCGTGGCTCACCGCGCGTGCGGCAAAGCTGAAGCGGATCACGGCGTCACCATGCTCGGTGCTGCGCCACTGATGCACGCCGATCAGGTGCTGCAGCGCCACCGTCCAGCCGGTTTCTTCCAGTGTTTCGCGCAGCGCCGCGTCTGCGAGGCTCTCGCCGTCGTCGAGATGCCCGGCCGGCTGGTTGTAGGCGATCCGGCCGCTGACATCTTCCTCGACCATCAGATAGCGATCAGCATCGGCTACCACGCATGCCACGGTGACATGCGGGCGCCAGATCTCGGCGGTGGATGGAGAATTGACCATGGGTGAGGGCAGCGGCACTGGAAAAGTGGACATTGTGCCATTACCTCTGCTGCTGGTCGCTGCAGGGAGGTGCATCCACTGCGGCGTATACTTCGTATCAGAGATCAAGTTACCCAAGAAACCATGGCCCACGAATCCGAACACGAGCACGACAGCGGCCGCGGACTGGCGCTGGAAACCGCGAAGCCGGAGGTGGCCCGCCCGCCGCTGTTCCAAGTGCTGCTGCTGAATGATGACTTCACCCCGATGGATTTCGTGGTCGAGGTGTTGCGCGGTTTTTTCAATCTGGATCAGGAGCAGGCGGTACAGGTGATGCTGCACGTACACACCCGTGGCAAGGGCGTTTGTGGGGTTTTCACCCGCGAAGTGGCGGAAACCAAGGTGACCCACGTAAACGAATATTCACGCTCCCATCAGCACCCGTTGTTGTGCACTATGGAAAAGCTCTGAGCGACCCCATTTCTTGCTCATTGCGGCGTTGAAGGCCGCTCACCATGCAAGCGGAGACGATCCGAATGTTCAGCAAGGATCTTGAAGTCACCATCGGCCATTGCTACAAGCAGGCTCGCGAACAACGCCATGAATTCATGACGGTGGAGCACCTGCTGCTGGCGCTGACTGAGAACCAGTCGGCCTTGGGTGCCTTGCGCGCCTGCGGCATTGACCTGCCGCGTCTGTCGGCCGAGCTCGAGCGTGTCATTGGCGAAACCGTGCCTGTGTTGCCGCAGGGCGATGAACGCGACACGCAGCCCACGCTGGGTTTCCAGCGCGTACTGCAGCGTGCCGTCTACCACGTGCAATCCTCGGGTCGAAAGGAGGTTACCGGCGCGAACGTGCTGGTGGCGATCTTCGGTGAGAAGGACTCGCACGCGGTGTATTTCCTGCACCAGCAGGAAATCACCCGGCTCGACGTGGTCAATTACATTTCCCACGGCATCGCCAAGATCGGTGACGAGCCGGCGGCCGGCGTGTCCGGCAGCGAACGCGAAGGCGAGGAGGGCGGCGAGCCGAAGGG
>DAIMGD010000250.1:0-3634 GCA_036724165.1 Rhodanobacter sp. | reverse complement strand
CCAGGTCCCGTCCGCAGTCCCATGGCGATTGTTAAAAATAAATTCTTCCGTTAAATCAAGGTTAATCTTCGCCGGCTCAAGCGACTGTATTCTCAAGCTCCCGCTTCAAGCGAAGAAACCATAGCCAAGCTGCTGTTTTCCATACCATGCCGACTTTACTGACCTTGTTGCTCCTGCTCGCCGCGCTGATTGCCAGTGCGGTGAGGCGTGTGCCGGTCGGCCAGGTGTACAGCTTGCATCGCCGCGGCAAGTCGATCCGCCTTTTGCAGGCAGGCACGCATCTGGTGCTGCCGCTGCGGGATCGGGTCGCGCACAAGATCAACCTGGCCGGGCAGACCTTGCGTTTCGAGGAGCCGTTGGCGAATGCCCATGATGTGCGCGGTACGGTGTACTGGCAGGTGCTGGAGCCGGAGCGTGCCGATGCGGTGTTCGAGCAGGTCGACCAGCTGATCCGGCGCGGTGCCCACGACGCCTTGCGCAGCGAGCCTGAAGCGGATCGCGCCGACCGCCGCGATCTGGGTGCGCGCCTCAAGCAGACCTTGAACAACGCGCTGCGTGAGCGCGGCATGATGGTGACCCGGGTCGAACTGGATGCCGCCTGAATTCCGGACAGGATCAGCCTGACCGCGCCAGGGCGCCCGAGAGCGCCCGCGCCACAGGGGATTTGTGAATCTTGCAACCCGCTTCGGCGGGTTTCCTTTTGCAGTTGCTGCTGGCATCGCCGTCGCCGGGCCCGGATACTGCCGACCCGAGATCAGCACAGGAACCGCCATGACCGCGCGCGACGCGTTGCAGACCCGACTGGAACAGGGCATCGCCCAGTTGGGGCTGACCCTGCCGGCCGAAGTGGTGCCGCGACTGCTCGACTACCAGGCCCTGCTGGAGCGCTGGAACGGCGCGTACAACCTCACCGCGGTGCGCGATCCGGTGGAGATGATCACCCGTCACCTGCTCGATTCACTGGCGATCCTGCCGTATGTGCAAGGCGCCACGCTGGCCGACCTGGGCACGGGGCCGGGCCTGCCCGGCATTGTGCTGGCGATCGCCGCGCCCGGGCGCGAAATCCTGCTGGTCGACTCCAACGGCAAGAAGGTGCGCTTCCTGCGCGAGGCGATCCGCGCGCTCAAGCTCGATGGCGTGCGCGCGGTGCAGTCGCGGGTGGAAGACGTGCAGGGCCAGTTCGATTGCATCACGGCGCGCGCGTTCGCCAGTCTCGCCGACATGCTCGGCTGGGGCGGTCACCTGCTGGCGCCGGCCGGGATCTGGCTGGCGATGAAGGGCAAGCGGCCGGATGACGAGCTGCCGGGAATACCGGCCGGTTTCGCGGTGCGTGGCATGCACGCGCTGGCGGTGCCGGGGCTGGACGCCGAGCGCCATCTGCTGGTGCTGGGGCGCTCGTGACGCTAGTGCTCGAACGCACGCGACCGAGCGTACTTCGAACTCGAATCCGCTCGCTGGGCGTAGCGCCAAAGGGACGATGCGGGACCTGATCCGGCGGACGAGCGACAGGACTTCGTCGTCTCGGCGGGTCTATTCGTCCAGCACGCTGCCGTTGCTCTCAATCACCTGCGCATACAGTTTCGCGCTGGCCTTGGGCGTGCGTTGCTGAGTGGCGAAGTCGACGTGGTACAGCCCGAAGCGCTTGGAGAAGCCCAGCGACCACTCCAGGTTGTCCATCAGCGACCACGCGTAATAACCCTTCAGATTCACGCCGGCCTCGATCGCCTGGTGCAGCGCCTTGAGGTGCTTGCGCAGATAGTTGGTGCGCAGCGGATCGTCGAGCACGCCGTTCTCGGCCACCGGCGGATCGTAGAACGCCGAACCGTTTTCGGTGATGTACAGCGGGATGTCGCCGTAGCGATCCTTGAACCAGGTCAGCGTGTCGGTCAGACCCTGCTCGAACACTTCCCAGCCGGTCTCGGTATAGGTCTTGTTCGACTGGCGCACCGGTACCGCTTTCAGCGGGTAAGCGTCAGGGTCATGTTTCACCACGGCACGCGTGTAGTAGTTGATGCCGACGAAATCGACCTTCTGGTTGGTCAGTTTGAGATCGTCTGCGGGGAAATCCGGCCACGCGTCGCCGAAGATTTCCTTCAGCTCGGACGGGTAGCTGCCGAGCAGCGCCGGATCGGCGAACTGCTGGTTCATGTAGGCGTGCGCGCGACGCGTGGCGGCGACATCCTCGGCGCTGTCCGAGTGCGGATACTTCGGCTCGATGTTGAACACCACGCCGATCTCGTGCTTGCCGTGCGCGCGATACGCCTGGATGCCGGCGCCGCTGGCGCGCATCAGATTGTGCGCGGCGATCGGTGCCTCGTATTTGTTGCGGTGGCCCGGCGCCAGCGCGCCATGCAGATAGCCGCCGTCGGTGACCACCCACGGCTCGTTGAGGGTGGACCAGCGCGGCACGCGATCGTCGAGCGCCTTGAACATCACCTCGGCGTAGTCGGCGAACCAGTGCGCGATATCGCGGTTGAGCCAGCCGCCGCGGTCGTCCAGCGCGGCTGGCAGATCCCAGTGGAACAGCGTGGCATTCGGCGCGATGCCGTTTTCCAGCAGCTCGTCGACCAGTCGCGAATAGAAATCCAGTCCCTGCGGGTTGACCCGCCCGGTGCCCTCCGGCAGCACGCGCGCCCAGTTGATGCTGAAACGGTAGCCGTGCAGGCCCAGCGCCTTCATCAGCTGCACGTCGTCCTTGTAGTGGCGGTAGTGATCGCAGGCGATGTCGCCGGTATCGCCGTTGGCCATCATGCCCGGCGTGTGCGCGAAGCGCTGCCAGATGCTGGGGCCGGCGCCGTCGGCCAGTGGTGAGCCCTCGATCTGGTAGGCCGAGGTGGCGGCGCCCCAGTGGAAGCCGTCCGGAAAGCTGAAACTGCGGCGGGTCATGGAAATCCCTGTAACTTGAAGTACTTGATGTAAACGATTACATGGGCAGAATAGCCCAACCCTCCGCCGATGTGCAGACAGGCGCATGCTTCGGCGAGAATCGGCCAACGTGGCCAGCCGTACTGGAGATGTCGATGGCCACCGTACAACTGGATCAGCTGCGCAAGGTTTACCCGAACGGCAACGTGGGGGTGGCCGGCGCCAGCTTCGCCATCGCCGATGGCGAATTGCTGGTGCTGGTGGGGCCGTCGGGTTGCGGCAAGACCACCTTGCTGCGGATGATCGCCGGGCTGGAGTCGATCAGCGGCGGCACGCTGAGCATCGACGGCCGTACGGTCAACGACGTCGCGCCGAAGGATCGCGACATCGCGATGGTGTTCCAGAACTACGCGCTGTACCCGCACATGACGGTGGCGGAGAACCTCGGCTTCGGCCTGCGCCTGCGCGGGCACAAACAGGCCGACATCGACCAGCGCGTGGCCGCGGCGGCCAAGACGCTGGAACTGGAAACACGGCTCAGCTCGCGCCCAGCCGCGCTATCCGGTGGCCAGCGCCAGCGCGTGGCGCTGGGCCGTGCACTGGTACGTGACCCGAAGGTGTTCCTGCTGGATGAGCCGCTGTCGAACCTCGACGCCAAGCTGCGCTTGTCGATGCGGGTGGAGATCGCGCGACTGCATCGGCAGCTCAAGGCCACCATGATCTACGTCACCCATGACCAGATCGAGGCGATGACGCTGGGCCAGCGCAT
>DAIMGD010000249.1:2815-3678 GCA_036724165.1 Rhodanobacter sp. | reverse complement strand
TCAGCTGCCACGCCGGCTGCACCTGGGCGGCGCGCCAGGTGGGATACAGCGCGGCGATCAAGGTGGTAGCCACCGCGACCAGCACCGTCAGCAACAGCAATGACGCATCCAGTCGCGCCAGCCGGGCAACCTCCGGCTCGAACACATGACCGATGCCGGCCATGCCCAGCGCCGTCAGCAGCAGTCCGAGCGCGCCGCCAGCCAAACCGATCGCCGCCGCCTCGGTCAGAAACTGGCGATAGATCGCACCACGCGACGCACCCAGCGCGCGGCGCACGCCGATCTCCGGCGCGCGCCGCATGAAACGGGCCAGCATCAAGCCCACCACGTTGACGAGGCAGATCAACAGGAAACTGGCGGAGACGATCATCGACAGCGCCGAGGCCTTCGGCACCACATGGTTGTCGTGCAAGCCAAGCCACTGCCCGACATTCGGCAAGCGCACGTTGGGCGGCCATGTGAAACGGCCGAGGCGCTGCTGCTCGGCCGCATAGTTGTGCAGGTACTCGCGGTAGCTCTCGACATCGGCGCGCGTGGGCAGTTCCACCCATGCGTCGATCCACGCACATTCGCTGTGCAACACGCTGTCCCAGTTCGGCAGGTCGGGGTTGGGCGCGTCCGCGCTGCAATAGAAGCTGCCGCTGGTGGCCTTCTGCAGATCGATGGCGCGACTGAACGGAAGGTAGAGCTGCCGGGGATGGCTGAAGGGATAGAACGTGCTGCTCACATCGAAGAAGCGCGGGCTGGGATTCCAGTCGTCCAGTACACCGACGATGCGATAGGCGTGCATGTCCAGGTTGATCTCGCGACCCACGCTGTTCACGCCGCCGAACAGTTTTTGGTTGAGCGCACCGCTGATCACC
>DAIMGD010000249.1:0-2805 GCA_036724165.1 Rhodanobacter sp. | reverse complement strand
GTCGAACATCGCGAAGAAGTCGCGGCTGACCGCGTCGCCTTCCTGCGAGAACGGCTGCCGCCGCGCGTCGTCCGGCAGTACCGTCCATTTGCTGCCGTAGATCAGCGTCTGCCGGCGCGCCTGCCGCGCATGCAGGAACGCCTCGGCATCGGTGTAGCTGAGCAGGATCGGCGGCTCGCCTTGCCAGTCATGCAGCGGCCCGAAGTTGTCGATCTGCGGCACGAACAGCTGGTCCGATTTCCACGGGATCGGGTCGGCCGCGGTGGCGCGGAACACCGCGAAGGTGACCATGCAGGTGGCGACGCCACAACCCATCAGCAGCACCACGAGTGCGGTCAGTGCCTTGCTGCGCCGACAACTGCGCAGAGCCATATCGAGGTAGTAGCCGAGCATGTGCCGTCCCGTGGATTGCGCTGCCGCGTGGGTCGTGCAACGACCGGCTTACGCGTCCTTGCCGGCGGCAGCAAGCGCCTTGCGCAACGTGCGCAGAAGTACCTGGGTGCTGACCGGCTTGTCGATCACGTAGAGGTGCTGCAGTGGCGGCAGCTCATGCAGGTCCGGTGGTGCATCCGGGCGCGACAGCAGGATCACGGCGCCGGCATAGCCCTGCTCGATCAAGGCGGACAGCGTACGCACGCCGGTGAACAGGTTCATGTCCGCATCCAGCACCACCAGTTGCGGCAAGCCGCAGGCCTCGATCCATTGCAGTGCGGCGGTACCGCTCTGGCTGGCGTGCGCCTGATAGCCATAGGCAGCGAGCGTGTCGGCCAGCAACGACAGCTGGCCGGCTTCCTCCACCACCACCAGCACGCTTTCGGCCTCGCCTTCCAGACTGTCTGGCTGATCCAGCTGCGCCGCATCGGTAACCAGCTCATCCAGCGGGATGTAAAGATCAAAACGGGTACCGCGGCCTGGCGCGCTGTCCACCCGCATCACGCCACCATGGCTGCTGATGATCCGCTTGCACGACAGCAGGCCGAGTCCGGTGCCGGTTTCCTTGGTGGTGAAGAACGGCTCGAACATTCTTTCCAGCACGGCCTGGTCCATGCCCGGACCGCTGTCGATCACGCTGATGCGCAGATAGCGACCCAGTCGCGACTGTTCCTCCGACAGAAAGAAATCCGATGGCAGCTGCGTCTGCGTGGTCTCGATGCGCAGCCGGCCGCCATCGGGCATCGCCTGGATCGCGTTCAGGCACAGATTGAGCAGGCACTGCTGCAGTTCGGTGTGGTTTCCCTCGAACGACAGTTCCGGATCGTCGATGGCCAGTTCCATCTCCACCGTGCGCGGCACACTACCTTGCATCAGCAGGTCGAACGCGCTGAACAGCGCGCCCAGCCGCACTTGTTCCGCGCGACGCGCGCCACGCGCAAACGACAGCATCGACTGCACCATGTCGAGGCCGCGTTTGCCGCAATCGCGCACCAGCTTGCCCAGCCGCGCCAGCCGCGGATCGTGCTCGTAATCCTGCAGGCTGTCGCCGGCCAGCAGCAGTGGCTGCAGCAGGTTGCGCAGATCGTGACTGAGGCCGCCGGCGAGCATCGCCAGACTTTCGAAGCGCTGCGCGCGGATCAGTTCCGCCTCGGCGCGCCGACTGGCACGGCGTGCCTCCGCTTCGGCCAGCGCGCGACGTACCGCGCTGGCTAGCCGGGCCGGATTCTGCTTGAGGATGTAATCGGTGGCGCCATTGCGCAAGGCCTCGATCGCCGCCTCTTCGCCGAGCGTGGCGGACACGAAAATAAACGGCAGCTCTTCGTCGCGCTGGCGCAGCAGCTCGAGCGCACGCTGGCCGGAAAAACCCGGCATGCTCAGATCGGACAGCACGATATGCGGCTCGAACTTGGCCAGCGCGGCGACGAAACGAGGTTCATCGTCGACCAGCTGCACTTCATAGATGATGCCGTCGTTATCGAGTTCGGCCAACACCAGCTCGGCATCGAGCTGGCTGTCCTCGACCTGCAGCACGCGAATGGTCGACATGGCTCGATGCTGCCGGTTTGGCATGTTGGTTCTCACGACTGCTCTAGTTTCAAGTTTTCCATGGCGCCTGCGCGCCGGTCGCGAGCCGCAACGGCGAGCCCGCGCCCCCTGTCACCGAACGTCCTTATTCGGGCGCCTGATTGAGTACCGCCCAGAACTGTCCCAGTGTGCGCACCGCGTCGAAGAACTGATCCACATCGACCGGCTTGATCACGTATGCATTGGCGCCCAGGTCCCAGCTGCGCGCCAGATCGCTCTCTTCGCGCGACGACGACAATATCACTACCGGGATCCGTCGCAATTGCTCATCGCTGCGCATCTGGGTCAAGACGTCCAGCCCGTTCATGCGCGGCATCTTGATGTCCAACAGCACCACCGCCGGATCGCCGCTGGTGCGCCCGGCCCAGGCGCCACGCGCGTAGAGATAGTCCAGGCATTCCACGCCGTCTTCCACATGCACCACCGGATTGGCGAGGTGGGCTTCGTTCAAGGCATCGATCGCCATTTCGGCATCGGCATGGCTGTCTTCAACCAGCAGGATGGTGCGTAGCTCTTTCTTGTTCATGTGCTATCTCAGGTATGTGCCCCGGCCAGATCAGTGGCCGGCAGCGAAAAATGGAAACGTGCACCCTGCCCAAGCTCGGCCTCGGCCCAGACGCGACCGCCGTGGCGTGCCACGATCCGTCGCACATTGGCCAGCCCGATGCCGTTGCCCGGGAACTCCGACGGCCGGTGCAGCCGCTGGAACACCCCGAACAGCTTGTCCGCATATTGCATGTCGAAACCGGCGCCATTGTCGGTCACGGTGAATTCGTAGTCGCCCTG
>DAIMGD010000248.1:0-3696 GCA_036724165.1 Rhodanobacter sp. | reverse complement strand
TGCCGGCATGAGCCTGCTGATCATCGCGCTGGGCGTGCCGGTGTATTACGGCTGGCAGGCGTGGTCGCGCCGAAACGCGGCATAGCGGGAAGGTAGTTTCCGGCGTCGTTGTTTCTCTACCGCAGCGCGCGCTCTCGATCTCGATCTTGCCACTTTCTTCCCGTCCCGTCATTCCGGCGCAGGCCGGAGTCGCTTCACAACAGCGAAGCTGGTAATCGCACGTCGTTTCTCGTCCATCCGACACCAGCATCAGTCTCTACACGTTGCACTTCACACCACCGCCGCATAATACCCAGGCATCTCATCGCGAGGCCTGCTGCGCATGAACCGTCGAGCATCCATCTGGCTGTGCCTATGTGGCCTGGGCGCCTGTCATGCAGCGGGCCTCCCCGCCATCGCGGATCTCGCCAGCCCCAATGCCGGCGCGCAGATAACCCTCGACCAGGTGCAGCGCACGAGTACCGTCGAGCACGCCGCCGACGGCGTGGCGCAACAGCGCTACGCCTTCCAGCCCGCGGCGCATCCACAAATCGTGTTGACGCCTGCCCATGGTCTGTGGGACTGGTCGAAACAGGGCGAACTGCATCTGCGCGTGCAGAACGCGATGGCATGGACGGTGACGCTGACCGTCGATGTCGACGATGACGCCGGCCAGCATCTGCAGGCGACTGTGGGCATGCCGGCCGGGCCGGCGCAGACGTTGGTGATGCCACTGCACGCCGAGTCGCCGCGCGGCGAGGGCATGCAGGTGGGGCCGCCGATGCCGTTCGACGATCACGGTCAGCCGATCCTGCTGGCAACCTCGGTGCAGGGCGTGCTGGATCTGCACAGGGTCAGCGCCATCCGCCTCGGCGTACCCGCGCCGCAGGCCGCGCAGACGTTGCTGTTCGGCCGTCTCGACACCGCGCCGGGCGGGGCCACGCTGCACGACGCATATGCCGGCATCGTCGACCGTTACGGACAATTCACGCGCGGTCGGTGGCCGGAGAAAATCGATTCCGATGCCGCCTTGCGCGCCGCCGGGAAGGCGCCTGTAACCGGAGCGCCAGCCAGCGGGCTGGATGCCTACGGCGGACGTCCGGACGTCCAAGGCTTGAACAAGACCGGCTGGTTCCACACGCAGAAAGTCGCCGGCCGCTGGCAACTGGTGACACCCGACGGCCATGCGTTCTTCTCGCTCGGCGTCAACGCGGTGATCACCGATGGCGGCCGCAGCTATGCCGAAGGTCGCGAGTTCATGTTCCGCGACCTGCCGCCAGCCGGCGGCGCGTGGGCGGCGTTCTACGGCAGCGGCGACAACCGCAACAGGGATCAGGGCGCCAGTCAGGGCATCGGCTACAACCACGGCCGCTGGTTCGATTTCTACGCGGCGAACCTGTATCGCATTGACGGCAGGAACTGGCTGGATGCGTGGCGCACGCGCACGCTGGATCGGCTGCAGGCGTGGGGCTTCAACACCGTCGGCAACTGGAGCGACGATGCGCTGGGTCGCGCGCATCGGTTGCCGTATACGCGCTCGATCAATATCGACGGCAACTACGCGAATGTCTCCAGCGGCTACGACTACTGGGGCCGCATGCCCGATCCGTTCGATCCGCGCTTCGTGCAGGCCACCGAAGCGGCGGTGGCCCGGGCGAGCGCCGACGTGCGCGACGATCCGTTCCTGCTCGGCTATTTCGCCGACAACGAACTGGCCTGGGCCGGCAGCGGCCCGCAAGGGCGCTGGGGACTGGCCGTCGGCACGCTGGCCGGCGACGCGAAGAGTCCGGCCAAGCAGGCGTTCATCGCGATGCTGCGCAAGAAATACGTGGCACCGGAAACGCTGTCCGCCGCGTGGGGCATAGCGCTGGGCTCATGGGATGCACTGAACGTCACCGGCTTCGCCGCGCCCGTGCCGAACGAGGCGCATCCGGCGGTCGCCGCCGATTACAGCGCGTGGCTGCGACGCTACGCCGACACCTATTTCCGCACCGTGGCCGAAGCGATCCGCTGCCACGATCCGCACCACCTGTTCCTCGGCGGCCGCTTCGCAGTGAACACGCCCGAAGCGGTCGCCGCCTGCGCGCAGTACTGCGACGTGGTCAGCTTCAACATCTACGCCGACCTGCCGCAGCACGGCTTCGATGCCGCCGCGATGCACCAGCTGGACAAACCGGTACTGATCAGCGAATTCCACTTCGGCTCGGATGACCGCGGCCCGTTCGGCAAGGGCGTGGTGTCGGTATGGAACGAGCAGCAGCGCGGCGAAGCGTATGCGCGCTTCGTTGCCGCCGCCGCGGCCGATCCGGATATCGTCGGCGCACACTGGTTCCAGTACACCGACCAACCGGTCACCGGTCGCCTGCTCGATGGCGAGAACAGCCATATCGGGCTGGTCGGGATTACCGATATTCCGTTTGGTGGCTTTGTCAAAGCGGTGCGCTCGGCCAACATGCTGCATTGAACGCGGGACTTGACCCTCACGCGACGTGAGGTTGCAAGCTGTCGCCACCCGCAACGGAGTGAACGATGAAACTGCTGTCCGTCAGCCAGGTCGCGCGCTGCACCGGCGTGACCGTGCGAACCCTGCATCACTACGAAGCCTGCGGCCTGTTGCGGCCGGCAGCGCGCAGTGGCGCCGGTTATCGTCTGTATGGTGAAGCGGAGCTGCGACGGTTGCAGCACATCGTTTCGTTGAAGGCGCTCGGGCTCACCCTCGATGCCATCCGTACCAGCCTCGATGCCGATGCGCCTTCACTGGCCGATGCATTGCGACGGCAGGTCGCCCGGTTGCGGGAGACGATCACGCGCCAGCATGAACTGCTGGTCCGGCTGGAAAGGCTGGAGCAACGGCTTGCCGCCGGCGAGGTGATCGATGGCGACACACTCCTATCCACCATCGAGGCAAGCACCATCATGGAAAAGTACCTGACCACCGAACAGTTGGAGATCATCCGGCAGCGCGGCGAGATGCTCGGTAGCGAGCGCATCCACGAAGTCGAACAGGCATGGCCGCAGGTGATCGCCGGCATGACGGCCGCCATGCAACTGGACAAGGATCCGGCCAGCGACGAAGTGCGTGCGCTGGCGCAGAAGTGGCGTTCGCTGCTGCGTGAATTCACCGGCGGCGATGCCGGTATCCAGCGCTCGCTCAACACCATGTTCAAGCAGGAGGCCGGCACGATGCAGCAACACACCGGCATCGATCCGGTCTTGATGGCGTATGTCGGCAAGGCGATGGACGCGTTGTCTGCGCAGACGCCGTGACCGATGTTCATTCGTCCTTGCGGCCGCGCTCGCGTTGACGATGCGCGCCCTCGGCCAGTACCTTGAAGCGGTTCAATGACTGCAGCCACAGTGCATCGTGGCTGGCATCGCTCTCATGCGCAGCCTCGTTCTCACTCTTCGTATCGGGAATGCGGTTGAACGGGATGCGCATCGGCGCGGCGTCGTGTTCGAGCGCCAGCTGCATGCTGCCGAAGTAGAGCTTGTTGTAGCCGAACTTCGCGTTGATGCGATCGACCAGCGCGTCGACGCGGTCAGTGTCCTGCGTTGGCGCGAACAACGAGCCGCTGCTTTGCGTGCGCGGTATCAGCCGCATCAAAGTCACGCTGACCGATAACGGCGTGGCGTTGGCCGGGCCGGGTAGCGGCCGGTGAAGATTGCCGCTGTCCAGCATGCCGTTCAACAGACGCAGCAGCTCGCGGCTGTCGTCGG
>DAIMGD010000247.1:0-3758 GCA_036724165.1 Rhodanobacter sp. | reverse complement strand
GCCGGCCGGCAGGTATTTCCCGAACCAGGCCAGCGCCCGCTGCAGCACGTCACGCTGGTGCACCGGATCGACAAAGTGATGCCCTTCGTTTGGATACACCACCAGCGAAGTGGTCACGCCCTGCGCGCGCAGCGCATGCCAGAATTCGAATGACTGTGGCGCCGGGCATTCGGCGTCGCGGTCGCCGACCACGATCAGTGTCGGTGTCTTCAGCTGCTTGATGAAGTTGATCGCCGAGCTCTTCGCGTACACCGCCGGATCGTCGTACACACTGGCGCCGAAGAACGGCGGCATCCACTGGTCGATCAGGTTTTCGCCGTAATAGCTCTGCCAGTTGGAGATGCCGGCACCGGCCACCACGGCGTGGAAGCGCCGGGTCTGGGTCGGCGCGAACATGCTCATGAAGCCGCCGTAGCTCCAGCCGGTGAGGCCAAGGCGCTGATCATCCACCGGGACTTTCTTCTCGACCGCATCGATGCCGGCCAGGGTGTCGCGCAGGTCGCCGTAACCGAAGTCCTTGCGGTTGGCCTGCACGAAGGCCTCGCCCTGGCCGAAGCTGCCGCGCGGATTCGGCATGAACACGAAATAGCCCATGGCGGAAAGTGGCGCGCTGCCATAACCCACGCCCGGCCAGCCCGGAATCACCGCGCTCGACGGGCCGCCATGCACGCTGACGATCATCGGGTAGGACTTCTTCGCATCGTAGTTGGCCGGGTACAGCAGCCAGCCCTGCACGTGGAAGCCCTGGTTGTTCCACTCCACCGATTCGGCCTTGCCCCAGGCGGGTTTCAGGCCGGCGTTGAGCCGGGTGACCGCCGCCGGCGGCGTGTTGCCGAACGCACCGGCATGCACCTCGGGCGCGGCCGTGTAGGAACTCTGCGCGAACGCCAGCTGCCGATGATCGCGGGACAGCGACAACGCCATCGCGGCGCTGCCGTCACCGATCTCGGCCGGCACGGTAAAGCGCACCTGCTGCTGGCGCGCCTGCACGTCGGTCACCGCGTACTCTGCCAGCTGGCTTTGGCCGTTGCTGACCTGGTCGACCAGCATCGACTGCGCTCCGGTCCAGGTGAGCCAGGCGGGCGTGACATGGATGCCCGGGGTGAGATTGACGGCATCGCCGCCGCGCGCCGGCACCGCGTAGATGTCGCCGCCGGTGGCGCCCTGATCACTCATCAGGCCGCCGATGAAGGCGATCCGCGTGGCATCCGGCGACCAGCGCGGCAACGCGAGCTGCAGCCCGCGCAGGGTTCCGCTGCGGCGAACGGCGGGATCCACCAGCACGCTCGCGGCGGCACCGGGCTGGGCCGCCTGCACATACAGTTTGGCGATCCACCAGTTGTTGTCGCCCGGCGGCGGCGCGGCGGTATAGGCGATGCGGCTGCCATCCGGCGACCAGTTGAATTCATACGCATACATGCCGGCGGGCGTGAGCTCACGCAGCGCACCGCCGGCGGCGTCGATGCTGGCCACGCGCTGCACTTCCACGCCGGTCACGCCGATTTCGCCGGCGGCCGGCTTGGCCGCCGCCACCGCGCTGGCGTGGCGGGTCGCGCCGGCGACATACAGGAAGCCGAGCGACTTGCCATCGCCGGTCCACTGCAGCGCGCGCACGTAGCCACCGAGCTGGGCCAGACGCTTGGGAGTGCTGTTATCAGTGGTATCCGCCAGGTAGATCGCGTTCTGCATCGGCTTGGTGCTGGTGAGGTCGACGCTGCAGTTGGAGACAAACGCCAGGTGACGCGAATCCGGCGCCCACGCGATGTCCGATTCCGCGCAGCTGCCGGGCTTGGCCGCTGCGCTCACGCGATGGGCATGCGTGCCATCGGCGGCGGCCACGTCGATCGCCGACTTGCCCTTGTAGGCGGTCACCCAGGCCAGCTGCCTGCCATCCGGCGACAGCGCCACCGCCTGGATCGCCTGCACTTTTCCGAGCTGGCCCAGCAGCTGTTCGATGCGGGGATCGGCGACGGCCGGCGCGGCGAACGCGGCGGGCGCCAGCGTCATGGCCAGCAACGACATCGGGACAGACAAGCGCAGGCGCATCGGCATGGTGGGAATCTGGCGAAGGGGGAGACCGGCAAGCTAGCAGCTCAGGTCACCGGCATCCAAGTGCAGGACGGCATGCTTGCGAGGCAGCCATGTTGGATTCCTGCAAGCGTCGCGCAGCCCGTTTCAGGGCAGCGTTGCCGCTGCCGCCTGTTTCGCCGCCGCCATTGCAGCGAGCTTCGCGCGGATCGCCGGCACCGCCGCCAGCGCGGCCTTTTCGCCTTCCAGGATGGCCTGGTTCTTCTGCTCGAAATCGGTCGGGCCGATACCCTGGATGTGCGGCCGGATCACCACGTCGGCGCGCGCCATTTCCTGGGTGCCCAGTTGCTCGCCCATGATCGCGATGGTCTGGCCGACAATGTTCACCATGCCGTGCGGATTGCTGCCGCTGGGTCTGCTCGAGATGTCCACCGCGATCACGAAGTCGGCGCCGAGCTGGCGCGCCGCATCCACCGGCACCGGGCTGACCACGCCGCCATCGACGTAATGGCTGCCGCGGATCTCGGCCGGCTCGAACACGCCGGGAATGCTGCTGGACGCGCGCACCGCCTGGCCGGTATTGCCGCGCACGAACACCGTGCGCTGGCCGGTTTCCAGCTGCGTGGCAACCGCCGCGAATGGCATCTTCAGCTGCTCGATCGAGCGCTGGCCGACCAGCTGGTTGACGTAATCCTGCAGCGCCTGGCCCTGCACCAGGCCGCCGGAAAACAGCCGCACGTCGCGGATCTTCGCTTCATCCAGACCGAATGCGGTTTCCTGCAACTGGAACGGATCCATGCCGCTGGCATACAGCGCACCGACCACGCTGCCGGCGCTGGTGCCGGCGACCACGTCCGGATGAATGCCGCTGGCCTCGAGCATCTTGATCACGCCGATATGCGCGAAACCCTTCGCGGCACCACCGCCAAGCGCCAAGCCGATCTTCAGTTTCACCGGTGCCAGCGGAGGCACGACGACCGGTGCTGACGGCGTGGGGCGGCTGCCGCCGAAGCACGCGCTCAGCGCAAGCGTGGCGAGCAGCGGCAACAGGAGGTGGCGGAATGACATCGGTCGTATTCGCCCGGGCGAGGATGGATGGGTTGCGAGTCTATGACGGAAACGTGGCGCTGCCGGGGCGATCGATGGGCAGCGCGCTTGCGCTTGTTTCGCGCGAGCAGGGAGCCGCAGTAGCGTCAGTCCTGCGCGCCATCCGCTTCGAGGTGGTAATGCGTGGCCACCTCGACTTCCTGCCTGGAGCCGAGAAACACCGGCACGCGCTGGTGCAGGCCGGTCGGCTGGATGTCCATGATGCGCTCGCGCCCGGTGGTCGCCGCGCCGCCGGCCTGCTCGATGATGAAGGCCATCGGGTTCGCCTCGTACATCAGGCGCAGCTTGCCGCCCTGCTGCAGGATCTTCGCGTCCAGCGGGTAATAGAACACGCCGCCGCGGGTCACGATGCGGTGCACGTCGGCGACCATCGAGGCGACCCAGCGCATGTTGAAATCCTTGCCGCGCGGACCTTCCCTGCCGGCCAGCAGCTCGCCGATGTAGCGCTGCATCGGCGCCTGCCAGTGGCGCTGGTTTGACATGTTGATGGCGAACTCGGTAGCGCTCTCGGGGATCCGGATGGCGCGCCGGCTCAGCATGAAACTGCCGACCTCGCGCTCCAGCGTGAACTCGTGCGTGCCGTGGCCGAAGGTCAGCACCAGCACGGTGGCCGGGCCGTACAC
>DAIMGD010000246.1:0-3771 GCA_036724165.1 Rhodanobacter sp. | reverse complement strand
CCGGCACGATGCGGGTCTTGCTGCCCTTGCCGAGCACGCGCACTTCGCCGCCGTCCAGATCCAGGTCGAGCCAGCGCAGGCCGACCAGTTCGGACAGGCGCAGGCCGCTGGAATAGAACAGCTCCAGCATCGCGCGGTCGCGCACCGCCAGCTTGCCGCCGCTGTCGGTCTCGACCAGCGCGCTGGCCTCGTCCACGTCGAGCACCTGCGGCAGCTTGCGGCGCACCTTGGGTCCGCGCACACCGAGCAGCGGATCGCCGGCCAGCAGGCCTTCGCGGTTCAGCTGGCGGAACAGGCTGCGACACGACGACAGCAGCCGCTGCAGGCTTTTCGGCGCCAGCCCGGCGCGGTGTTCGGCGGCAATGAAGCTGCGCATCAGGTTCGCATCGAGCGCCTCGAACGAGGCCAGCTGCTGCGCCTGCATGAAACGCTGCAGCTTGACCAGGTCGCGGCGATAGCCGGAGACGGTGTGTGGCGAGGCCTGTCGTTCACCGGCGAGGCGGCCGAGCCAGTCGTCGATCTGGCTGGCGGGGGTCACCACGGTCGACTCAGCACACATCCCGCGAGCGCGCCAGCGCGGCGGTGATGGTGGCGGAGATCATCTTCAGGAACAGCGTGCCCATACCGGGCTGGAAGCGATCCGGATCGCTGCTGCCGATCGCCAGCATGCCGGAGTCGCCCAGCCGCATCATCGCCACCGAGCGGACTTCCGCCGCGTTCTGGCCAAACAGCCGCGTGAGCTTCTCGCTCGACAGGCGGCCGGCGGCCGGTTCGTTCTGATGCAGGAAGTCGGCCAGTTCCGGCAGTGCCTCGGGGCCGGCGACCTGCTGCAGCCAGTCGGCGCGCGGCAGTTGCGGCTCGTTGCCGAAAATCACCATGCGCACCTGTTCGGAATGGAAATCGGCGCTGAGTTTGGCCACCACGCTGCGCGCGGTGACCTCCATGGTGTTGGCGCGCAGCAAGGCCACGGTGAGTGCGTGCACGCGCTCCATCAGCTTTTCGTTTTCGGCGGCAATCGCGATCAGTTCGCCCAGCCGCCGTTCCAGCTCGGTGTTCTTGTCGCGCAGGCTTTGCAGCTGATACACCGCCAGCGACGACACCGCGCCCTGCTCGCGCGGCATCGTCAGTTTCGCGGCCAGGTCGGGATAGTCGCTGAGGAACTCCGGATGGCGCTTCAGATACGCCGCGACCACGCGGGCCTGAGTGACGTCGTCGAGCAGAGTGGCGGTCATGCGGGGGTTACCTCGAACCGGTGCGGGGCGCGCAACAGGCGTGCCATCCGGCTGGAGTGTGCGATGGACGCGGGCGCGCTTCAACTGGCAGCTCAATCGGTACCGGCGGGCGGCGTCCATTCGCCCTCGAACACGAACGCCGCCGGGCCGGTCATCCACAGCCGCTGGCCGGGGCCGGCCCAGTCGATCCGCAGCGTGCCGCCGGGCAGCTCGACCAGCACGCGGTCGTCGACCGCCACGCGCTGATGCAGCACCGCCATCGCCGCGCAGGCACCGGTGCCGCAGGCGAGCGTCCAGCCGGCGCCGCGCTCGTGCACGCGCAGCCGCAGGTGGCCGCGATCGAGCTGCTGCACAAAGCCGGCATTCGCGCCTTGCCCGAAGCGTTCGTGCGCGGACAGCAACGGGCCGAGCCGCTGCAGCTCGGGATCGGCCAGATCGTCCACGGACACCACCGCATGCGGATTGCCCATCGAGACCGCACCGATTTCCAGCGCCTCGCTGCCCAGTTCGATGCGGTAACGGTCGGCGCGCTGTTCGGCGGCAAACGGAATCCGCCGCGGCTCGAAGATCGGTTCGCCCATATCCACGGTGACTTCGGTGGCGCTGCGCAGGCGCACCGTGACCGGGCCCGACGGGCTTTCCAGCTGGACGCTCTCGCCGATGGCCAGCGCGCCGGCGCGATGCAGCCACGCCGCCACGCAGCGCACGCCATTGCCGCACTGGCCCGACGGCGAGCCGTCGGCATTCCAGATGCCGTAGTAGAACGCGCTGGCGTGGTCGCGCGCCGGCTCCACGCTGAGCAGCTGGTCGAAGCCCACGCCGGTATGCCGATCGGCCAAGGCGCGGATCTGTGCGACGTCCAGCGGAAAGTCATCGTGGCGGCAGTCCAGCACGACGAAGTCGTTGCCGAGGCCGTGCATTTTCGAGAAGCGCAACTGCATGACGGAGTCGTATTCAGTACTGGTCGTTGGCCGGTGTGTCGACGCTCGCGGCCACCGCGGGTGCGTGCGGTCTGCTCGCGGTCGGCTTGGTCGGCGGCAACACCAGCGGACCTTTCTGGCCACAGCCGGCGAGCATGGCGGCAAGGAGACAAAGCGACAGCAGCAAGATGGATGGGCGCATGGCGGGATTCCTGGTGAGGTTCGCAGTATAGCGAGGCGCGCAGGAACGGCCGCGGCAGCGCGCGGGCATCCCGTTATGATGCGTGGATGGATCGCGCACCGTCGCGACGAGGAAACACACGATGGACTGGAGCACCTTGCTGCGCATGCCGATGACCGTGCTGCTGCTGCTGGCGGCGGTTTTCCTGCTGGTCACGCTGGCGCAGCTGGTGGTACTGCGACGGCACCTGCACAACCGACGCCGGCTCGCCGCCAGCTGGCGCGCGCTGATGTGTCTGGTCTTCTTCGCGCTCACCCTGCTGCTGGCCGGCACCGGTGCCGCGCTGCGCGGTTACCGGCTGCTGAGTGAGGAAACCCCGGTGGTCGACATCGATGCGCACATCCTGTCGCCACAGCAGTGGGCGCTCACCCTGAGCTGGCCCGACGGCAGCACGCGGCAGGTGCAGCTGTCCGGCGACGACTGGCGGATCGAGGCGATCGTGCTGAAGTGGAAGCTGCCCGCGCTGCTGGCTGGCGTGCCGCCGCTGTACCGGCTCGATCGCCTGTCCGGTCGCTACGACGATGCCACGCAGGAAGCCACCGCCCCGCGCACGGTGATCGGTTTCAACGAGGCCGGCGCCTTCGACCTGCTCAGCCTGCGCAAGCAGTATCCGCAATGGCTGCCCGCGGTCGACACCGTCTACGGCAGCGGCGCGTTCCTGCCACTGGTCGACCAGGGCCATTACAGCGTCAGCCTGATGCGCAGCGGTGCGCTGGTGGCGCGGCCGGATGAGGCCACGCAGCAGAAGATCGGGCAGCCGCTGGGTGGTTAGTGGGGTCTTGGCACCGGTGGGAAGTCTCTTACGGACTGGTTAGGCACTCTGCGAGAGAGCGTCGCCATAGTCGACGAAATTGTCTTTGAGAAAGAACAGTTGATCGTTACCGCCTAGAAGACACTGAGACAAGAACTCGGGTAGTGATTTTGACACTATGCGGCACTCGCCAAAGAGGCCAAAAGTTTCATGGAAGCAATCGATAAAATTTCCAGTTATTAGATCAATTGCTACATAGTTACCATCCTGTATGTCACACACTGTGAACATAAGGAAGTGCCGGTGGGTGCAGCGCCCTCGCCAAGGATGTCGAGGTACGTTGGGCGCATTTCACTGAGCGGAACGAACCGGTAGAGCGGACCCATTGAGGCGATTTGTAGAGCAGCTTCAAAGAATCTCACGTGGAACGCTTTCAAGTCCTCTGGAAGCACGCACCCGGTTCGCAACTCGAAACGCCTGATCTCCGCCACGTCCCGCTGGGGAACGAAGGAGTGCTTACGCTCAACTTCTTCAAAGAGATCGTGAAGGTCAATCATGGTGCCTAACGACTACTAGCAGGCTGTTGAGAAACTATGGCTCGTCGTCGTGGTCATAGTTTGCCTCAAT
>DAIMGD010000245.1:0-3774 GCA_036724165.1 Rhodanobacter sp. | reverse complement strand
CGGCTATACAGAACGTGTGGCCGCGGGCCGCGACCGATCGGCGACGTTGCCGGATCGATGCCACCGGGGTCGGGGAATCAACATGACATGGTTTGCACGCGTGCTGCTGGTGCTGGCTTGCCTGGGCGCCGCCTCGTGCGACCAGCAGAAGTGGATCGACCGGTTCACGCCCAAGGCCGAAGCGACAGTGGCGAAGTCGACGCTGGACGATCTGCGTCACGGGAAGCTGGATGTGATCGAGTCACGCCTGGCGCCTGCCCTGCGGAACGATCCCGCCACCGATATCAAGCTGCACCAGCTCGCTGTCTATTTCCCGCCGGGCGAACCGCGCTCGATGAAAGCCGTGGGCGCCAACACCAGCACTTTCAACGGCGTCACGCATGTAAGCCTGAGCTATGAGTATCAGTTCGATACGTCGTGGCTGCTGGCCGAGGTCTCCATGGTGGAGGACGGCGACAAGATCCTGATCGAAGGGGTGCACGTCAACCGCACGGAACACTCCCTGGCGCAAACCAATATGTTCAGCCTGCACGACAAGGGGCCTGCGGCCTGGTTGATGCTGGGGCTGGTGTGCGTGCTGCCGCTGTTCTCCCTGTTTGCCTTCGTGCTGTGCCTGACCACGCCGATGCGGGGACGCAAATGGCCGTGGGCCATCTTTACCCTGATCGGAATCGCTACCGTGCGGTTCAACTGGCTGAGCGGTGATTTCAGCACGTCCCTGATCAGCTTCCAGCTGTTCAGCGCCTCGGCCTCGCGATTCGGGAATGGTCCCTGGATATTGGGGGTCTCCTTCCCGCTCGGTGCGGTGATGTTCCTGCTGCTGCGACGTGCTCTGATGCGTTCGGACGGCCCGGCCGATCCACCGGCACTCCCCGGCAGCGATCACGAACCATCAGATGCCTGATGGGTCCGCCGTTGCGGACTGCTGCGTCGCCTGCAGATTTTGTTTCCTGACGGCTGGCGTCGTTCTACTGTGCGCGTATTCGTCTCCTAGTTGCATCACTCTTCCATGAGCCTGGCCAAGCTGCTCGTCGACATCCGCGCCTGCCGAATCTGCGCAGCACAGCTGCCGCTGGGCCCGCGTCCGGTACTGCAGGCGTCGTCCACTTCACGCCTGCTGATCGTCAGCCAGGCGCCGGGGCGCAAGGTGCATGACAGCGGCATCCCGTTCAACGATGTCAGTGGCGAGCGCTTGCGCGCGTGGCTGGACGTGGATCGCGCGACGTTCTACGACGCCAGCCGCATCGCGATCGTGCCGATGGGCTTCTGTTTTCCCGGCAGCGGACGTGGCGGCGATCTGCCGCCGCGGCCGGAATGCGCGCCGAGCTGGCATCCGCGTTTGCTGCCGTTGCTCGGGCAGGTTCGCTTGACGCTGCTGATCGGCCAGTACGCGCAGGCTGGTCTGCTCGGCGTACCGCGCGGCACGCGGCTTACCGATACCGTGCAGGCATGGCGCGATCATCTCGCCATCGGCCTGCTTCCGCTGCCACATCCCAGCCCGCGCAACCGGCCGTGGGTGATGCACAACCCGTGGTTCGAAAGGGAGCTGCTGCCGGTGCTGCGCGAGCGTGTGGCCGCCGTACTGCGAACCGCGGACTGAGCTGGTCCGGCCGCGCGCGCTGCAGACTGCCTTGCCGCTTGCCCGCGGCTTCCTCTAACCTGCTGGACTTTGGTGGCCGCGGGGCAGTTCCCTCGGCCGATGCGCGGGGAACGCACATGCGGGATATCGGTCGATGAGCATCAAGCTCCGTCTTGTGGTGATGAATTTTCTGCAGTTCTTTGTCTGGGGCTCGTGGCTGCTCACCATCGGCGCCTACTGGTTCCAGCACATGCACTGGTCGGGCGCGCAGTTCGGCGCGATCTTCTCGACCATGGGCATCGCCTCGCTGTTCATGCCCTCGCTGATGGGCATGGTGGCCGACAAGTGGATCAATGCCGAGAAGCTGTATGGCGGGTTGCACATCGCCGGCGCGGTGGTGCTGTTCGCGGTGCCGCTGGTGAACAATCCCACCAGCATGTTCTGGGTGATGCTGCTCAACATGATGTGCTACATGCCGACGATTTCGCTGTCGATCGCGGTGGCCTACTCGGCGCTGAAGAGCGACGGCAAGGATGTGGTGATCGATTACCCGCCGATCCGTGTGTGGGGCACGATCGGTTTCATCGTGGCGCTGTGGGTAGTCAGCCTGCTGCATCTGGAAACCACCGCCGGCCAGTTCTACGTGGCCTCCGGCGCGGCGCTGCTGCTGGGCGTGTATGCGTTCACCCTGCCGCCGTGCCGGCCGAAGCTCGATCGCAGCAAGCGGCAATCGCTGCTGGATACGCTGGGGCTGACCTCGTTCGCGCTGTTCAAGAACCGCAAGATGGCGGTGTTCTTCATCTTCGCGATGCTGCTGGGCGCCGCGCTGCAGCTGACCAATGCCTACGGCGACACCTTCCTGCACGATTTCGCCAACGTCGATGCGTACAAGGGCATGCTCGCGGTGCGTTACCCCGCGATCATCATGTCGATTTCGCAGGTGTCCGAAACGCTGTTCATCCTGGCCATCCCGTTTTTCCTCAAGCGCTTCGGCATCAAGACGGTGATGCTGATCAGCATGCTGGCGTGGACGCTGCGCTTCGGCCTGTTCGCCTACGGCGACCCCGGCCCCGGCCTGTGGATGATCGTGATGTCGTGCATCGTCTACGGCATGGCGTTCGACTTCTTCAATATCTCCGGCTCGTTGTTCGTCGAGGGGCAGAGCGACCCGTCGATCCGCGCCAGCGCGCAGGGCCTGTTCATGCTGATGACCAACGGCGTGGGCGCGGTGCTGGGCAGTTCGCTGAGCGGGCTGATCATCCAGTTCTATTTCACCGCGCCCGATGGCAGCAAGGACTGGCACGGCATCTGGATGACCTTTGCGCTGTACGCGCTGGTGGTGGCGATCCTGTTCATGCTGCTGTTCAAGCACAAGCATGAGCCGGCGGCGTTCAGCGAGCGCCAGCTGGAGAAGGCGGCGGATGCTTCCGGGCGCCTGTGACGGGCCGTCGCTGAACGCCTGAACCAGCCGGCCGGGCGCAGCCGCTACAATGCGCCGATGCAGATCGGCCCCTACCGCATCGACCCGCCCGTGGTGCTGGCCCCGATGGCCGGCGTCACCGACAAACCGTTCCGCCTGCTGTGCAAGCGGCTGGGCGCGGGCTTGGCGGTGTCGGAAATGACCAATGCCGATCCGCGGCTGTGGCAGACGCGCAAGTCGCTGCAGCGGATGGATCACGTCGGTGAACCCGAACCGGTCAGCGTGCAGATCGCCGGCTACGACCCGGCGATGCTGGCCGAGGCGGCACGCTTCAACGTCGCCAACGGCGCGCAGATCATCGACATCAACATGGGCTGCCCGGCGAAGAAGGTGTGCAACGTGTGGTCCGGTTCGGCGCTGCTGCAGGATGAACCGCTGGTCGCGCGCATCGTCAAGGCGGTGGTCGATGCGGTGGACGTGCCGGTGACGCTGAAGATTCGCACCGGCTGGGATCGGCAGAACCGCAACGCGCTGGCGATCGCGCGCATCGCCGAGGATAACGGCATCGCCGCGCTGGCCGTGCACGGGCGCACCCGCGCCGACAAATACGAGGGCGACGCCGAGTACGCCACCATCACCGCGGTGAAAGCCGCGGTGCGCATTCCGGTGCTGGCGAATGGCGACGTCTGCACGCCGCAGCAGGCACGCCATGTGCTCGCGGTCACCGGCGCCGACGCGCTGATGATCGGCCGCGGCGCGCAGGGGCGGCCGTGGA
>DAIMGD010000244.1:1717-3779 GCA_036724165.1 Rhodanobacter sp. | reverse complement strand
CGTGGTAGTTCCAACGTACCGCCAAGCGCAGGAGGCGGCGACATGAGTTTTCAGAGCAATTATGCGGCTCAACCCTACTCATAACCGGCGCCACCGGCGGCAGAAGACCTTAGCCTACAACCTCAAGCTGGCACCGGTCTGTCCGCGGATCTTCACCCGCAACGCGTCGAAGTACACGATCGCATAGGTGGGCTCCAGCGGCCCCGTCCAGCAGTGCATCGGTGACGACCGAGACCAAGTCCGGCGAGACCTCGCTGCCGTAGAGCTCACCCACAAGATTCCTGACACTCCCCTGACACTCCCCAGCCAACTGGCCGTTGAGGCAAAAACCCTCATCGATGAGGCGCATCCATCTCAACGATGAGCCGGTGGGTGTCAACGATGAGGTGCCATCGCCTCATCGATGACAGCCACAGACTCAACTGACACCCAAAGAACCCACGAACCACAACGGCGGGTGGTCAGCGGCAAGACCGGCACTTGCGCTTCGGCAACGCCGGGGAAGCGCACCTGCGTGTCGATTGAGCCCGGCGGCGAAATGATGAAGCTCGTTTACTGCAGCACCAGCTGCGCCACCCGCACCAACCCATAGGCCAGCAGCGCGGTGATCGGCAGGGTCAGGATCCACGCCCACACCATCCGCTCGACCACCGTCCAGCGGATCGCATTGAAGCGCTTGGCCGCGCCCACGCCCATGATCGAAGCGGACACGTTGTGGGTGGTTGATACCGGAATGCCGAACACCGAGGCGGTCAGGATCACCAGCGCCGAACTGGTCTCGGCGGCGAAACCGTTGATCGGATGCAGCTTGACCATCTTGTGGCCGAGCGTCTTGATGATGCGCCAGCCGCCACCGGCAGTGCCGGCGGCCATGGTCAGTGCGGACACCACCTTCACCCATACCGGGATCGCAAAGCCGCCGGCGGGATTCTCGGCGATGCGCAGGAAGCCCAGCCACGCGGGCAACTGGTCGAACTGATGCGCGGCGGTGGCGCCGGCCAGCGCCAGCGCGATGATGCCCATGCTCTTCTGCGCGTCGTTCATGCCATGCGCCACGCCCATCGCGGTGGCCGAGACAATCTGCGCCTTGCCGAAGAAGAAGTTGACGAACGGGGTGCGCCCGAACCGGCGCAACCAGCCGTGCCGGTTCGCGAACCAGGCCAGCAAGGCGTACAGCCCGCCCATCAGCAGGAAGCTGATGATGAAGCCGGCCAGCGGCGACAGCACCATCGGGATGATCACCTTGGGAATCACGCCCTGGCCCTTCAGCCAGTTGCCGTGCATCCAGATCACCGAGGCGAAATTGTTGTTCGAGGCAGCCAGCGCCGCGCCCACCAGCGCTCCGACCAGCGCATGGCTGGAGCTGGAAGGAAGACCCAGCCACCAGGTGATCAGGTTCCACACGATCGCCGCCAGCAACGCGCAGATCAGCAGCTGCGAACTCATCTCGATCACGCCGGCATTGATCAGCCCCGAAGCGATCGTGGCCGCCACCGCGGTGCCCATGAACGCACCCAGCATGTTGGTGACGGCGGCCAGCAATACCGCCTGACCGGGCGTGAGCACCTTGGTGGCGACGACCGTGGCGATCGAATTGGCGGTGTCGTGAAAGCCGTTGATGTAGGTGAAGATGAGCGCGATCGCCACCACCACGATGACGATGCTCATGCGCGGCCCCAGGTCGTACCCGGACAGGCGCGCGGCATCGGGGCCACGGCGATCGGGCAAGGCGGATGGCGGGTCACGACGGCGGCCCTCAGGAGTTCTTCAGCACGATCGAGTAGACGATGTTGCCGACGTCGCGGCACTTGTCGATGGCCTTCTCGATCAGCTCGAACAGATCCTTCGCCAGCACCGCGCGCAGAACATCACCGCCCTCCACATACAGGGTGCGATACGCCGACAGCAGCATGCGGTCGCCTTCCGATTCCAGCGCCTGCAGGCGATCCTGCAGCTTCTTCACCGGGTCGATGCGCAGGCCGCGGCGCAGCTCGCCGATCATCTCGGCGACCACTTCGCTGGAGCGCTCCAGCACCAGCGCGCGCTGGGCGAAATCCACCCC
>DAIMGD010000244.1:0-1707 GCA_036724165.1 Rhodanobacter sp. | reverse complement strand
CGATCTCGTAGCGCTCGGCGAATTTCTCGATGGTCTTGGGAATCTTGTACAGCGCCGAGTTCAGCGCCTCGATGTCCTCGCGGTCGAGCGCGGTGACAAACGTATTCACCAGCCCCTCGCTGATCTGCGCCGCCAGCGCCTTTTCGCGGTTGCGGGTGGCGGTGAATGCGGCCATCACCGAACCATGGCCCGGCTCGGTCAGCAATTCGTGCAGAGCCTTGGCGCTTTCGCATACGGTGGCGGCGCTTTGTTCGAGCAGCCCGTAGAACTTGTCGCCTTTGCCGAAGATCGTCTGCAGTGAAAACATGCGGCCATGCCTGAGGAAGCGAGATGACAGGCATGTTACAGGACTGCCGTGCGGCCCCGCAGCAACGGTCATCCCGCTTGCAAACGTGAAGTGCAGGCCCGGCTGCCCTTACACTGCGTCTCATGGCCCACCTATCATTGCCGCGATGCTGACCGAAATCGCGCTCGTTCTCGTCCTGGCCCTCTGCAACGGCTTCTTCGCGCTGTCGGAGATGGCGCTGATCGCCTCACGCAAGAGCCGGCTCAAGCAGATGGCGAAAACCAGCCGCCGGGCCGCGGTGGCGCTGCGCCATGCCGAGGCGCCGGAACATTTCCTGTCCACCGTGCAGGTCGGCATCACCCTGGTGATGCTGAGCACGGGTGCGATCGCCGGCGATGCGCTCGGCACCCACATCGCCGATGCACTGCATGGCGAACACCTGGCGTGGCTGGCGCCGTATGCGCGCATCATCGGCATCCTGCTCGGTTTCGTGCTGATCTCGTTCATCCAGATCGTGGTCGGCGAACTGGCGCCCAAGCGGCTGGCGCTGTCGGCACCGGAGCGGCTGTCGTCGTACGTGGCGATCCCGATGCTGCTGCTGTCGCGGCTGACCGCACCGTTCGTGTGGCTGCTCAACCATTCCAGCAATCTGCTGCTGCGGCTGCTGCGGGTCAACCAGCACGGCCGTGGGGTAGTCACCGAAGACGAGATCCGGATGCTGGTGGCCGAGAGTGCCGAACAGGGCGTGCTCGACCCGGACGAGCACAACATGGTCAACCGCGTGCTGCGCCTGGGCGACCGCACGGTGGACAGCGTGATGACCCCGCGCATGCGCATCGCGTGGCTGGACATCGCTGCCACCCGCGAGGAAAACATCGAGGTCATGCGCGAGACCCCGTATTCGCGCTATCCGGTATTTCGCGGCGACGAGAGCGACGTGGTCGGGGTGGTCGAGGTCAAGCGCCTGCTGCACAGCTTTGCCGCGGGCAAGCCGGAGCTGTTCGATCACCTGTCCAGGCCGCTGTTCGTGCCGGCCACCGCGCGCGCGCTGGACCTGCTGGAAGAATTCCGCGATGCCGAGACGCCATTGGCGCTGGTGGTTGACGAATACGGCGACATCGAGGGCGTGGTCACCGTCAATGACCTGCTCGCCGCGGTGGTCGGCGCCAGCCAGATCGGCCATGGCGGCGACGCCGAGGATGCCCCGATCGTGCAGCGCGCCGATGGCAGCTGGCTGATCGATGGCAGCCTGCCCACCGATGACTTGCGTGAACTGCTGCGGCTGGATCAACTGCCCGGCGAAAGCGAGCACGACTTCCGCACCGTCGCCGGCATGGTGATGACCGCGCTCGGGCATGTCCCGCAGACCGGCGAAGTGTTCGCCTGGCGCGGCATCCGCTTCGAGGTGGTCGACCTCGACG
>DAIMGD010000243.1:0-3814 GCA_036724165.1 Rhodanobacter sp. | reverse complement strand
CTGGCTGCTTCCTATGAACTGCTGAAGCAGGACAAGGAGGCGAACCAGCTGATCTCCGGACCGCAAAAGGCGCTGGAGCGCAAGTTGTCCAGGGAGACCTATGTCTACAGCTACTACTACGATCCGCTGACCCGCGATGCCAGCGTGCTGTACCTGCTGTCGAAATATTTCCCGGAACGGGCCAAGGCGTTGTCGCCGCGGGTGATGGAGAACATCAGCTGGCCGCTGGCGCACAATCAGTTCAATACCTTGTCGTCGTCGATGACGGTGCTGGCGCTGGATGCCTATGCCGCGCAGAGCGCGGGGGAACTGGACAAGCTGGCGATCGACGAAGTGCATGCCGACGGAAGCGTCAAGCCCATCGCGGCGATCCAGGGCAACCTGCTCCAGGCCGGCAGCTGGAGTGCCGCTGCGACAGGCCTGCGCTTCGTCAATGGCAGCAGCCTGCCGGTGTGGCACGTGGCGAGCCAGGGCGGATACGACCGCGATGCGCCGAGCAAGGCGATCAAGGACGGTATCGAGATCGTGCGTGAGTACACCGACGACGGCGGCAAGCCGCTGAACACGATTACCGTGGGCGAGGAAATAGACGTCCATGTGAGGATTCGCGCCACCGGCGATCAGGGCGTGGGCGATGTCGCGATTGTCGACTTGTTGCCGGGCGGCTTCGAGCCGGTGATCGAACCGCCGCCACCGGTCACCGACCAGCAGACCGATGCCGCCACCCAGGATGATCAGGGCGGCGACAGCGAAGTGAAGCCGGCGGCATGGCGCTCACCGATCGGCCTCTCGACTTCCACCTGGCAACCCGACTACGCGGACATCCGCGAGGATCGCGTGGTGATCTACGGCACCGCCACGCCGGATGTGCGCGAGTTCGTCTATCGCATCAAGGCCAGCAGCGTCGGCAAGTTCATCGTGCCGCCGGCTTACGGCGAGTCGATGTACGACCGTGCCGTGCAGGCGCGTTCGCCCGGCGGCAGCATGCTGACCGTGGTGAGCAAGCCCTGACTTTGCACATGCTCCCTATCCCGTGTCATTTCACCGCGCGGGTTTGGGACGGTCAAATCTGCTCATGAGACAAAGGCCCATCACTTGTTTATTCAGCCAGCTCGTCCGCTGGCTGAATGATTGGCAGAACTGGCTGGTCGGCCTGCTGTTGGTTATCGCCGTGCTGGCGGGTTGCCGGCTGTGGCCGCATCCACCGCTGCGCGACTGGCAGCCGTCGTCCACCGCGGTCTACGACGAGCATGGCCGGCTGTTGCGGCTCACGCTTGCCAGCGATGACCGCTATCGACTGTGGGTGCCGTTGCAGGAGATGTCGCCGCAGCTGGTGGACGCCGTGCTGCTGCACGAGGATCGCTGGTACCGCTGGCATCCCGGCTTCAATCCCTACGGGCTGGCACGCGGTGCGTGGATCACGTACGTGCGGCGCGGCAATCCGCAGGGCGGTTCCACCGTCACCATGCAGCTGGCGCGCCTGCTGTGGAAACTCAACACACGCTCGCCGCTGCGCAAGCTGAAGCAGGTGGCACGGGCGATCCAGCTGGAGCTGTTCTATTCCAAGCGGCAGATCCTCGAGGCATATCTCAATGACGCGCCGTACGGGCGCAACGTGGAGGGCGTGGGCGCCGCCAGCCTTGCGTACTTCAACAAGTCGGCCGCCGAGCTGAGCCTGCCGGAGGCGCTGACGCTGGCGGTCATTCCGCAGGACCCGACACGTCGCCTGCAGGCTGCCCAAAATCAGGGCGGCCATGATGGCGGTGACGGCCAGATCAACCCGCAACTCGCGGCGTCGAGAAATCGGCTTTACCGGCACTGGTTGCGCAGCCATCCGAAGGATGCCGCGCTCGGCTCGCTGTTCGCCCTGCCGCTGAATCTGCGGCCGCTGTCGCAGTTGCCATTCGAGGCGCCGCACGCGGTGGAGCAGGTGCTGGCAGCGCGCCGGATTGCCGGCAACGACAGCGGATCACGCGTCACCACCACGCTCGATCTGGATCTTCAGCACAGCCTCGAACGACAGATCACCCGCTATATCGCGCGCAACGATGCGCGCGGCATCCGCAATGCAGCGGCAATCCTGATCGACACACGCGACATGGGCGTCAAGGCGCTGGTCGGTTCGGCGGATTATTCCGATCGCGCGATCCAGGGACAGGTCAACGGCACGCTGGCCAAGCGTTCGCCCGGATCCACATTGAAGCCGTTCATCTACGCATTGGGATTCGATCAGGGCGTGCTGCATCCGCAGACCGTGCTGCGCGATGTGCCGACCTCGTTCGGCCCGTATACGCCGGAGAATTTCGATGGTCATTTCCTTGGCCCGATCACGGCCACCGATGCGTTGATCCGCAGCCGCAATATTCCGGCGGTGTGGGTGGCCTCGCAATTGCGGCAACCGGACCTGTACCAGTTTCTGCACGATGCCGGCGTCAGCCGCATGGCCAGCGAAGCGCATTACGGTCTGGCGCTGGTGCTGGGTGGCGGCGAAGTGACGATGCAGGAACTCGGCAGCCTGTACGCCATGCTGGCCAATCGCGGCGAACTGAAGCCGCTGCGTCTGCTCGCCGACGATCCGCAGGCCGCCGGCACACGCATGCTCAGCGACGAAGCCAGTTTCATGGTGATGGACATGCTGCGACAGAATCCGCGGCCGGACGAAACCACCGGTGCGCAGCCATCGCGCCTGCCGGTGTACTGGAAGACCGGAACTTCATGGGCGTTCCGCGATGCGTGGACCGCCGGCAGTTTCGGCCCTTATGTACTCGTGGTGTGGATCGGCAATTTCGACAGCACCGGCAATCCGGCCTTCGTGGGCGCAGACGCTGCCGCTCCGCTGTTTTTCCAGATCATCGATGCGCTGCACGCCGAGCGTCCGCACCTGGTCGAGCCGATCCGGCACATGCCGGCCAATCTCAAGCGCGTGCAGATCTGCCTGGCCAGCGGCGAGTTGCCGAACCAGTGGTGTCCGCAGAAAGGCTGGACCTGGTTCATTCCCGGCAAGTCGCCGATTCGCGTCAGCAACGTGCATCGTCCGGTGGTGATCGACGATGCCAGCGGTCAGCCGGCGTGTGCGCCGTACGCCGGCAAGCACACCCATGTGGAAGTCTACGAATTCTGGCCGTCCGACTTGCAGCAGGTGTTCACGCAAGCCGGCATTCCGCGCCGCAAGCCGCCGCAAAACACCGATTGCAGGAACGCCGGTGCACCGGCTGGCGACCCGCCGCAGATCACCTCGCCCCTGCGCGGCAGCACCTATGCGCTGCGCCTGAAACAGCTGGGGCAGGAACGCATCGCCTTCATCGCCACCACCGATGCCGACACGCATGCGCTGTACTGGTTCGTCAACGACGCCTATGTCGGTCGCAACGTGCCCGGCGAGTCGCTGCTCTGGCAACCGCAGAACGCTGGCAATTACAACGTGCGCGTGGTCGATGATCACGGCCGCAGTGATCAGCGGCCGCTGCGAGTCAGCTTGCTCGAATAGTCGCCGAGCCGCTGCGCTATGCTGATGGCTTCAACGCAGATCTGCAGGTGTTCGCTGTCGCCATGAAGCCGTCTCCGGCTCTTTCCTATTACCGTGCCACGGCGACGCCGTACGAGCCATTCGCGCCATTGCGTGGCAGTGCGCATGCGCGGGTGGTGGTCGTGGGCGGCGGTTATGCCGGACTGAACACGGCGCTGGGTCTGGTCGAGCGCGGCGTGCGCGATGTGGTGCTGCTGGAGCGTGAACAGATTGGTTTCGGCGCTTCCGGCCGCAATGGCGGCTTCGTGTTCGCCGGTTATTCACTCGGTGAGCAATCACTGCTGGAAC
>DAIMGD010000242.1:0-3842 GCA_036724165.1 Rhodanobacter sp. | reverse complement strand
ACGTGGAGATGGGCGGCAAGCTGATGCCGAAGCCGCAGCCGGCCTGCGCCACGCCGGTCGCCGAGGGCATGAAGGTGATCACCCGCTCGGACAAGGCGCTGAAGTTCCAGAAAGACGTGATGGAGTTCCTGCTGATCAACCATCCGCTCGATTGCCCGATCTGCGACCAGGGCGGCGAGTGCGAACTGCAGGACGTCGCGCTCGGCTACGGCCGCAGCGTGTCGCGCTACAACGAACGCAAGCGCACCGTGGCCGACGAGAATATCGGACCCCTGGTTGCCACCGAAATGACCCGCTGCATCCAGTGCACGCGCTGCGTGCGCTTCACCAGCGAGATTGCTGGTACGTATGAACTGGGTGGCATGAATCGCGGCGAGAACCTGCAGATCGGCACCTGGATCGGCAAGACGATCGAGACCGAGCTGTCGGGCAACATCGTCGATGTCTGCCCGGTCGGCGCGCTGACCAACAAGCCGTTCCAGTTCCAGGCGCGTGCGTGGGAGCTGATCGCCAAGCCGTCGATCGGCTACCACGACGCGCTCGGTTCCAACCTGTGGCTGCATACGCGCCGCGGCGACGTGTTGCGCACGGTGCCGCGCGATAACGAATCGATCAACGAATGCTGGCTGTCCGATCGCGATCGTTACAGCCATCAGGGGCTGTATGCCGCCGATCGGATCAGCACGCCGGAAGTGAAGCGCAACGGCCAGTGGCAAGTGACGACATGGGAAGACGCACTGCAGTTTGCCGGTGAAGCGCTGAAAAAGGCGCCGGGCAGCGAGCTGGGTCTGCTGGTGCATCCCGCCACTTCCAACGAAGAGGGCGACCTGCTGATGCGGCTCGCCCGCGGTCTGGGCAGCGCGCACATCGATCATCGACTGCGCCAGCTCGATTTCGCCGACAACGCGGTGGCACAGCCGTTCGCGTTGCCGGTGGCCGGGCTTGATCAGGTCAAGGCGGCGCTGCTGGTCGGTTCCGACCTGCGGCACGAGATGCCGCTGCTCAACCATCGCCTGCATCAGGCGGTGAAGAAAGGCGCCACGGTCTACACGGTCAATCCGGCGCGTTTCGATTTCAACTACAAACTCGCCGGCGAAGCCATCGTGGCACCGCAGGCGCTCGTCGATGCGCTGCTGGCGCTGGCCAAGGCTGCCGTGGCAGGAGGTGCGAGCGCGCCTGCTGCGCTGGCAGATGCCATCCATGCGGCGCAGGGTGACCAGGGTGACAGCGACGCGATTGCGGCCTTGAAGTCGGGTAAAGCCGCGGTGATCCTCGGTGAGGCGGCAGTGACCCATCCACAGGCTTCCTGGCTGCGTGCGATCGCCCGTTTCATCGCCGACGCCACCGGTGCCGGCTACAACGAACTGCCGGTCGGTGCGAATGCGATCGGCCTCGGCAAGCTGGGCGTGGTGCCGGGCAATGGTGGACTGGACGCGCAGGCAATGCTGGCGCAGCCGCGCAAGAGCTATCTGCTGTACGGCGTCGAACCACCACACGATTTCGCCGATGGTGGTGCGGCGCTGACGGCGCTGCACGCGGCAGAGCAGGTGGTGGCATTCAGCGCCTACGCCAGCCCGGCGCTGCGTGAAGTGGCCGACGTGATCCTGCCGATCGCGCTGCTGCCGGAAATCGATGCGACCCTGGTCAACGTCGATGGTCTGGCCCAGGGCGTGGGCGCCGGGGCCAAGGCACCGGGGCAGGTGCGTGCCGGCTGGAAGGTATTGCGCGCGCTGGGTGGTGCATTGCAGCTGGCCGGTTTTGAATTTGATGACATCGCCGGCTTGCGCGACGGCATCAGCGAACGTGTGGTGATGCCGCGCCATGGTCTGGCCGCACGCGCGAGCGTCGATGGCCTGACCCGTCTGGCCACCTGGCCGATCTATCGCAGCGATGCGGTGCTGCGTCGTGCCAGCGCATTGAATGCGCATCCGTTGAACCGCGCACCAGCCGTCCGCCTGAATGCGGATGAGGCCAGACGACTGGGCCTGGTCGAGGGCAATCAAGTACGTATTGTCGACGTGGTGTTGCCGCTGGTGCTCGATGCGGCTGTGCCGGATGGTGCGGCATGGATCGAGGCGGCCCAGGATCTTACCGCCACACTGCCGCCGTATGGCGCAGCCATCACCTTGAGCAAGGCATAAGCATCATGGCTGATCAACTCATCCATCAGCTCCTGATTCCGGTCCTCTACATCTGCGCGATCGTGTTTCCGCTGATCATCGCGGTGGCGATGTTCGTGTACTGGGAGCGCAAGGTGATCGGCTGGATGCACGTGCGCCTGGGGCCGAACAAGATCGGTCCGTTCGGCCTGCTGCAGGCGTTCGCCGACGTGGTCAAGCTGCTGATCAAGGAAGTGATCCTGCCGACCAATGCGAACAAGTTCCTGTATTACCTGGCGCCGTTGCTGACGCTGATCCCGGCACTGGCGGCGTGGGCGGTGATTCCATTCAGCAGCAAGATGGTGCTGTCCAACGCGAATGCGGGCGTGCTGTACCTGCTGGCGATGACCTCGCTGGGCGTATACGGGATCATCCTGGCCGGCTGGGCCTCCAACTCGCGTTACGCGCTGCTGGGCGCGATGCGTTCGGCGGCGCAGGTGATTTCCTATGAGCTGGCGATGGGCCTGTGCCTGGTCTGCGTGCTGGTGCTTGCCGGCTCGTTGAACCTCACCGACATCGTCAACGCGCAGGCCGGCAACAAGGGTCTGTTCGACTGGTTCTGGTTGCCGCTGCTGCCGGTGTTCGTGATCTATTTCATCTCCGGCGTGGCCGAGACCAACCGCGCGCCGTTCGACGTGGCCGAGGGCGAGTCGGAAATCGTCGCCGGCTTCCACGTCGAATATTCCGGCTCTGCCTTCGCGATCTTCTTCCTGGCCGAATACGCGAACATGATTCTGGTCAGCTTCCTGGCCGCGATCCTGTTCATGGGCGGCTGGTTGAGCCCGCTGCAAGGCTGGGTCCACGCCGACGCGCCGGGCTGGATCAACTGGATCTGGACCGGCGGATTCATCTGGTTGTTCATCAAGGCGTTCCTGTTCGCTTTCATGTTCCTGTGGTTCCGCGCCACCTTTCCGCGCTATCGCTATGACCAGATCATGCGGCTGGGCTGGAAGGTGCTTATCCCGATCGCCATCGTCTGGGTGCTGGTCGCCGGCTGCATGAAGTACTTCGGCTGGGTCAGCATCGGCATCGGGGCCTGAGGACAACCAATGAAAAGCATAACCGCCTATTTCAAGAGTCTGCTGCTGATCGAGCTGTTCCAGGGCATGGGTCTGACCATGCGCTACATGTTCAAGCCGAAGTACACCGTGCGCTATCCGATGGAGCACATCCCGAAGTCGAACCGTTTCCGTGGCCTCCATGCGCTGCGCCGTTATGCGAACGGCGAAGAGCGTTGCATTGCCTGCAAGCTGTGCGAGGCGGTATGCCCGGCGCTGGCGATCACGATCGATTCGGCGCCGCGCGAGAGCGATGGCCAGCGCCGCACCACGCGCTACGACATCGACCTGTTCAAGTGCATCTTCTGCGGCTTCTGCGAGGAGAGCTGCCCGGTCGATTCGATCGTCGAGACCAGCATCCACGAATACCACTTCGAGCATCGCGGCGAAAATATCGTGAACAAGACGCAGCTGCTCGCCATCGGCGATCGCTTCGAACAGCAGATCGCCGCTGATCGCGCACAAGACGCGGCGTACCGCTGAGGCCGACGATGAATCCCCAACTGTTCCAACTCATCTGTTTCTACGCCTTCGGCTTCGTCACCGTGGCGGCTGCGTTGTCGGTGATCACCCTGAAGAACTCGGTGCATGCGGTGCTGGCGCTGGTGCTCACGTTCTTCAGCAC
>DAIMGD010000241.1:2437-3851 GCA_036724165.1 Rhodanobacter sp. | reverse complement strand
TTTGGGTGAGCGTGTCGAGCAGTGCTTCGTACAGCGCGCGTTCGCGCATCAGCGAGCGTTCCTTCGCCGACAGCACTTTGTCCTCGAACGTCTTCAGCTCCTCGGTGATGTAACGCTCGGCATTCTTGGTGGTCTGCCGGCGGGTGTAATGCGTGGGTGCCTTGTCGGACTGGCCCTTGCTGATCTCGATGTAGTAGCCATGCACACGGTTGTAGCCGACCTTCAGTGTGTTGATGCCGCTGGCGGCCTTCTCGCGCTCCTCCAGCTCGACCAGGTACTGGTCGGCGTGGGTGGAAAGCCGGCGCAGTTCATCGAGCTCGGTGTCGTAGCCGTCGGCGACTACGCCGCCGTCGCGTTGCAGCACCGGCGGCTGCGCCACGATCGCGCGGGCGAGCAGGGCGGCGCTGTCGGCGTGATCGCCGATGCGCTCGACCAGTTCGGCGAGCAGCGGGTTGCGCTCTTGTTGAATAGTGCGGCCATGGATGGCCGCTTCTTGACTCTCGCGATCAAGGAGGATCGCACCGATATCACTCGCGGCGGCGAGTCCGTCGCGCAGGGTGGACAGGTCGCGCGGCCGCGCCGAACGCAGTGCCACGCGGGCGAGGATGCGTTCCAGATCGCCGATGCCGCGCAGCTGTTCGCGCAGCGGTTCGTAGCGGCGACTGTCGATCAGCGTGCCGATCGCCTGATGGCGTTGGCGCAGCAGCTCGCGCGAACGCAACGGGCGATTCAGCCAGCGACGCAGCAGGCGCGCGCCCATCGGCGTCACCGTCTCGTCGAGCACGCCGAGCAGGGTGTGTTCGGTGCGCCCGCTGGGATGCGTGTCCAGCTCAAGATTGCGTCGGGTGGCGGCGTCCAGCGCGATCGTCTCGCTGGCGCTTTCCACCGCCATGCCGGTGAGGTGCGGCAGCGCGCTCTTCTGGGTTTCCTCGACATAGCCAAGCAGGCAACCGGCCGCGGCGGTGGCGAGCGGCAGGTTGTCCACGCCGAAACCGCCGAGATCGCGGGTGCCGAAGAAGCGGTTGAGTTCGCGTTTCGCCGCATCGCCGTCGTAGTGCCACGGTGGCCGCTTGCGCAGGCCGGGCAGCGTGCTGACCAGCTTCGGCCACGCGACACTTTCATCGACCAGCGTCTCGGCCGGTTGCAATCGCGCCAGCTCGGCGGCCAGTGCTTCGGCGCTGGGCACTTCGCTGAGCAGGAAGCGGCCGCTGGACAGATCGACCCAGGCCAGGCCATAGCCGCCATTCGTGCCGGCGGCTATCGCCAGCAGCAGGTTGTCGCGACGCTCTTCCAGCAATGCCGCGTCCGTCACCGTGCCCGGCGTGACGATGCGCACCACCTTGCGTTCGACGATGCCCTTGGCCAAGGCGGGATCGCCGATCTGCTCGCAGATCGCCACCGATTCGCCGAGCCG
>DAIMGD010000241.1:0-2427 GCA_036724165.1 Rhodanobacter sp. | reverse complement strand
CCGCACCAGCCGCGCCAGATAGTTTTCCGCCGCGTGATACGGTACGCCGGCCATCGGAATCGGCGCGCCCGCCGACTGTCCGCGCTGGGTCAGGGTGATGTCGAGCAGGCGTGCCGCTTTGCGTGCATCGTCGAAAAACAACTCGTAGAAGTCGCCCATGCGAAAGAACAGCAGGACCTCGGGATGTTCGGCCTTGGCCGAGAGGTACTGGCGCATAAAGGGCGTGTGCTGGGAAAGATTTTCTTGGTTCATGCGAACGGATCTTGAATGGCTGCATGCAGTACCGGCAACAAAGGCTCGGTAAGGCGTTCGGCTGAGGTTGCGAAAGATGGAGTCTCGCATGGAGTCTTCATCCTGTCCTGCGGATGCTGTTACAGGAGTGCTGCATATCGAACCCGCATCGTTGGATCGTGCCGCGTTACGATGCTGCCATTCGCGCTCAGGCGCAGCGAATTGTGGGGAAAGGTTTGGATAGCAAGACGCGAGTCCTCGGTTGGCTGAGGCCGGAATGGGTTGCATTGTTGCTGGGCTTGCTCGGTTTCCTTGCATGGAGCGGAGGCCACGCTTTCTCGCCGACGCGGATTGGCTGGGTGATGTCCGGCTTCGATACGCCTCAGCACTATCTCGGATGGGAGTTTTTCCGCAACACGCCATGGTGGCAGTGGCCGATGGGGAACAATCCGGCCCTCGGCAGTGATGCCTCTGGCACGATCGTGCTGACTGACAGCATCCCGATCCTGGCTTTTCTGTTCAAGCTCATGCGGGGTGCATTACCGCCGGATTTTCAGTATTTCGGTATCTGGCTGCTCTGCTGTTTCGAGCTTCAAGCATGGTTTGCCTATAAATTGATAGGGCGGCTGACCAGCGACCAGTTATTGCGCTTGCTAGGTTGTGGGATGTTCCTTGCCGCGCCGATTTTCCTGATGCGGCTTTACCTGCACCCCGCGCTGGCGGGGCAATGGATACTGCTGGCAGCTCTTTATCTGAGCCTCGATAGCCGCATCCGCGGGCGTGCCTGGGGCACTTTGCTGGTCGTGGCATCGTTGGTGCACGCCTATCTGCTGGTCATGGCTGGCGCCATCTGGCTGGCGACCATGTTTGGCAAAGCCTGTTGTCGCAACGAGCGGCCGTCGTTGATTGTCCGGCACGTGTGTCTCTTGCTGACGATAGTTGTTTTGACGATGTGGGCTGCAGGCTACTTTGTGCCATCGGCAGTCGTGTGGGTACAAAGCGTCAGCCACACCAATTTGCTGACCTTCGCATTGACCGGAATGTGCGGGCTGGCCGAGTGGTCCCGTTTCATTCCTTGCTTGCCACTCGATCCCGAAGTGGGGCTGCGGACCGGAGACGGGTTCGGCTATTTCGGACTCGGCTTCCTGTTGCTGGTGCCTGTCGCGATCGTGCTTCGACTGTGGCGCGGCAGGTTTGCGTCTTCTCCGCTCACGCCCCCACGATGGTGGCCGCTGTTTCTGGCGGGCTTGCTGTTGCAGGTTTTTGCCATTGGCAACTATGTCTATGTGGGCAATTACCTTGTGCTTTCGTTTGAGCTGCCCGGTCCACTGGCGCATTTATGGGGTGTGTTTCGGGGTGCGGCACGCATGGAGTGGGTGCTGTGGTATCTGGTGCTCCTTGCAGCAATTGGTGCCGTGTTATCACGTCTTGGAATGAAAACCGCGCGCGCAGTGCTTGCTGTTGTCCTGGTTGTGCAGTGCCTGGATTTGTCTGGCGCGGCATTCCAGCTTCACAGAGGCATGATCAAGCGTTCGCATTTCCAGAATGAGTTGACGGCACCGGCGTGGTCGGAATTGGCCTCGCGCTTTCATCATCTGGACTTTCTGCTGGCACCCAAAGCATCACCCTATCTCGTGACTTGGGATCCCAATTATCGACAGCTCGCTCATTACGCGGCATTGCATGGGTTGTCGATCAACGTTGCCTACCTTGCGCGACTGGATGAAGGAAAGCTGGCGGCAGCCCGGATCCAACGCGAGGCATTGCTTGCCAAAGGTGGTGCAGAACCCTCCACGTTCTACATGATCGCAGACGCGAGCCTGTGGTCGCAGATCCTTTGTGCACCGGATCATGGTCAGTGGCACGGCCGGATTGATGGCCAGCAAGTGGTAATCCCTGAGCCACACGAAATTACCGGTTTGCCCATGGCGGATACCTGCACAGCGCCTCATGCCGGCACTTGAGCCAGTCAGAAAAACGCATGGCATACTGCCCTGCCCATGTTGATGTCGAGTCATTGATGGATTTCTCCGACGAGCAACTCAACGCGCTGGCGCAAGAGGTGGCCGCCAGCGTGATCGCAAAGAGGCTGATGCTGGTAACGGCTGAATCCTGCACAGGCGGCTGGATCGCGAAAACGCTGACCGATCTGCCGGGCAGTTCGGCCTGGTTCGACGCCGGCGTGGTGACCTACAG
>DAIMGD010000240.1:0-3908 GCA_036724165.1 Rhodanobacter sp. | reverse complement strand
TAACGAAGATCAAGCGGATGATCGGCGACACAGCGTCCAGCACCTCCGGATGCACGGCTACCGTCTGCGCGGCCGTGATCGGGGGCAATCCATGAGCACATGGATGAGGAGCATGACGCGTTACCGGCTGCTGGGCTACCTGGGCGCTGTGATACTACTAGCGTTGACCGGAGCGGCCCATGCGAGCACGAGCACGGTGACCTACGTCTACACCGATCCGCAGGGCACGCCGTTAGCGGAGGCCGACGCCAGCGGCAATATCACGGCGACCTACGACTACGCGCCGTATGGCAGCCAGGCGATGGGCACGCCACCGAGCGGACCGGGATATACCGGACATGTGAACGACCCGGAGTCCGGGCTGGTGTACATGCAGGCGCGCTACTACGATCCCAGCGTGGGGCGGTTCTTGAGCACGGACCCGGTGGGACCGGGTGCAGGTGATGTGTTTACGTTCAATCGATTTGCGTATGTTGATAATAATCCCATTATGCATACGGATCCGACGGGAAAGTTTGCTGACACTGATCTTCATGTTGAGGCCAATGGCAGTCTTAAGAATTTAAATTGCAAAGCTACTTTTTGCGTAGTAGGAGCTAGCGCGACTGGGGGCAATAACCAACCGAAAGTTGCCAATCCAAGAGATTACACAACTAGGGCTCCCAGCTCCATATCTCAAATTACACACGATCCTACCGTAAGAGCATACGAAAATAAAATTCGTGGCTCAAAAGCATTCAATGACGAGAACGTAAGAGCGAGGCATGAAGAGGGTGCTTTTGTATATACCAATAACGCAAATGGGTCTGTCAAGTTGTTGAATATGCCGCCTGCAATTAAAGACGGAAATGGTCTCTATTCCAGCATTCTTGCAGGCGAAGTACCGGCTCTACCAGGATTTACCGCGAGGACCGCGATACATAGTCATGTATATCCAGTTCCAGGTGGCCGCGACCCATCACTCAGATCTGAATTTCCAATAATAGCCTACCCTCAACCATCTCAAGCCGACGTTGATTACGTTAATCAGAAAAAAATAGATGGTATTGTAATTTCTCATTCTGGAGATTATTATATTGGTATTTCCGTTTCAAAACCTTAATTACTAAAGGTGATACTCTATGCTGACATATAGAAAAATAGCTGCAGCTGTTTTGTGCCTCCTTTTCGTTAACGTTTCTGCTTCGGCAGAAGCATATAAGTGGCACCCCCCGAAAGCGGGCGTAATAAGAGACGCAAAAACAGCTATCTCTGTTGCTAGGCTGCTGTGGTTTTCTATAAATCCGGACATTAAGCCCCACAGTGATAAGGAATGGCAATCGATTAAGATAGCGACGCTTCATAATGGCATTTGGCGAGTTGACGATTTACCGCTTGGTCCGGGCATGATTGGGGGGACTCTGGAAATAGACATTGCTAAATCCGACGCCAGATTAGTTGGTGTGTATCTCACGCAATAACCAGCACAATAATGAAATTTGCGTTTTATTCTTGGCATCATTGCTTGATGCGCTTCACAATATTCCGCGCTGCATCACAGACTAGTTCGGAATCACCCCACATGACACAAAGTAGGCGGTTACCGATATCTATCCAATGAACCTGCCGTGACGAGCATTGTTAAAAGTATGCGACAATGTGATTAGACAATGCCGCTATACACGTAGCAGGGCGGATTCGCAGAATGCATCGCTAGATTCAGCCAGTCTCAGATGCCTCTCCCAGCATTTGCGACGAATGGCATCGGTCCGTTCTTCGTAGCTCACTACGCCGTTAGTGTCTTGAGTGCACGGCATGTTTAGAATGCGCGGCTTAAATCAGCTTGGCTTGATTGCTGGCGGTCACTGAAGTGGCCGCATCGCCAAAGGCGGCGCTTTCCCGATAGCGCACTTCGACAAAGACGATCGTGTCGCGCTCGCGCATCACCAGGTCGAGCTCGCCGTGACGCGTGCTGTAGTTGCGCGCGAGCAGGGTGAGGCCGGCGCGTTCGAGTTCGGCGCAGGCGCGCCGTTCGAAGGCGTCGCCGGCGGCGCGCATCAGTGGAGGCTAGGCTGGCGGCTTGCTTCGGTCGGCTGGCCGCTGCTGCTGGCGGGGGCGGGGGCGCTGTCGTCGGGCGGTGCCGCGGCGGGCACGTCATCCATCTGCAGGTTGCCGCTCAGCGGGCGTGCCAGGCCGTCCTGGAATTTGGCCCAGATCAGCACGCGGCGGATGCGCCCGAACTGGTCGGCGGCGAGCTGGCCGGTGGCGCCGGGCAGGTAGCTGCCCGGATGCGCGCGCAGCCAGTCGAGGTAGGGCACCAGGTTCCACGCATCCATGCCGAAGGCGAACAGTCGCGCGGCGCCGCCGCTGGCCGCGGGCAGTTGCGCGGCGATGTCACTGTGGCTTGGCAGGCCCGGTTGCGCATCGAACAGCCACGGCGAGTCGCAGAATTCGACGCCGTTCAGATCGTTGTTGGCGGTGGCGTCGTCGCGGCCGTCATAGACGTGCGAGGTGGCGAACACCGGCAGGTGGATGTTGGCGATCGCCAGTTGCGGCAGCAGCAGGCGCGCCTGCGCGGGGCGCATGCTGATGAAGATGCCCTTGTCGCCGCCTGCCGAGCCGGCGTCGGCGGCGGGCTCGCTGCCTGGGCCCGGGCTGGCATCGGCGGGGATGTTCAGGCTGCCGGCGACGTTGGTGAAACTGCCGAGGCTGACCATGCCATCCACTTCGCCGCCACGCGCGGCCAGCTCGGCCTTGAAGGCGGTGGCGGCGCGCCGCGCGAAATCGTCGTTGGAGGTCACCACGTAGGCGTGGCGCAGCCCGCGCTCGACCATGTGATCGGCCGCCTGCGCGCCTTCGCTCTCCGGCAGCAGGCCGAATTCGCTGTTGTCGCCGGCGGGCAGCTGCTTGTTGTCCGGGTGATTGAGGGCGAGCAGCGGCACCGGCAGGCTGGCCTGGCTGAACACCGCGGCCACTTCGCCACGGGTGAGCGGGCCGACCACCAGGTTGGCGCCGTCGCTGACCGCTTTCTGATACGCGGCGACGGCGCCCTCGGCGGTGCCGCGGCTGTCGTAGACGCGCACGACCGGACGCGGTGCATGGTTGTGCCCGGCATCGATATACGCGGCGAAAAAGCCTTCGCGGATCGACTCGCTGGCCGCACCGAAGTTGCCCTCGGCCGGCAGCAGCAGGGCGAGCTGCGCGGGCGCCATGTAGCCTTCGCGTACGTTGGCATTGGCGCCGGGCAGCAAGGTGCCGACCGGGTGCTGCAGTTCCGGCGGCGGCCGTGCCACGGCCACGCCGAGCTGGGTCAGCGCTTCGTTGATCCATGCCAGCATGCGGTCGCCGGGTTTCATCGCGGCGGCGCGTTGCTTGAGCGGATCGACGCCGACCTTGACCAGCGATTCGATGATCTGCTTGCGGTTCTGCGTGTGGTCGAAACCGCTCAGCCGGTCGTCCATCTCGACCCGGGTGCGCGCGGCGCCCCAGTTATCGCCGGTGGCGGTCATCGCGCGCGCGCGCAGTTCCAGCAGGCGCAGTTGATAGGCCTCCGGCACCACCATATTCGGTTGCGTGGTGAGTTGCAGCGCGGTCGCCGCATCCTGCTGGCCGAGCGCGAGTTCGGCGCGCAGCAGGTCGAAGCGCAGCGGTTCGTCGTCGACCAGGTTCTTGCGCTCGATCTGCGCGAGGATCGGTGCGGTGCGCTCGATCTGGCCTTCCTGGCGCCAGGCTTCGGCGGCATACAGGCGATAGCTGTCGGCATGGCCCGGCGACTGCGCGGCAAGCGTCAGATAGGCCTGCGCGGCCTGCACCAGCTGGCCTTGCTGCGCCAGCGACGCGGCATCCTGCGCGGCGGCGATTTCAGCCGGCGAACGCTGCACATTGCCTGGCACGCAGGCGGACAGGTGAAGCGAAAACAGCCGGCCGAT
>DAIMGD010000239.1:0-3915 GCA_036724165.1 Rhodanobacter sp. | reverse complement strand
CCCGGAGCGAGTGCACCACGCTGATCGAGGATGGCATTCTGAAAGGCTATATGCAGGACAAGCTCAACGCGCGCCTGACCGGGGTCAAATCCACCGGCAACGGCCGCCGCGAATCGTTCACCACGCTGCCGATGCCGCGCATGACCAACACCTACATGCTCGCCGGCCAGCACGATCCGGCCGAGATCATCCGCTCGGTCAAGAAAGGTCTGTATGCGCCGAACTTCGGCGGCGGCCAGGTCGACATCACCAATGGCAAGTTCACCTTCTCCGCGTCCGAGGCGTACCTGATCGAGGACGGCCGGATCACCCGTCCGGTCAAGGGCGCCACCCTGATCGGCAGCGGCCCGGACGTGCTCAACCGCGTCTCGATGATCGGCAACGATCTGGCGCTGGATGAGGGTGTGGGCGTGTGCGGCAAGGACGGCCAGAGCGTGCCGGTCGGCGTGGGTCAGCCGACGCTGAAAATCGATTCGATGACGGTGGGCGGCACCGCCTCGTAACCGCGCCGGAGCGTCCGTTCGCCGGCGGCCTGGTCCGGCGAAGTCGAAAGCATTTGCCGGTCGGTACCCGGCCGGCGTGGTGGCATCCTGCAGAATCAGGGCGTCGCCGGGTTGCTTGATCGAAATCAATACGCAGCGCACCCATCGGTTCAGGCTGGTCACATCCTTACCAGCCACGGAGCGCATGCGCATGAAGGGTTACTGCAGGAGCCCCGTTGCGGGCCGGTCCGCCTTGGTCCGCCAGCCACGGCGATGGATGTTGCTGGCGCTGCTGGCATGGCTGGCGCTCATACCCACGCTGGCCCTGGCGCTGCCTTCGTATGCGCGACAAACCCAGCTCCCCTGCGCGGCCTGCCACGTCGGCGCCTTCGGCCCGGAGCTCACCACGTTCGGGCGACAGTTCAAGCTGATGGCTTACACCATGAAGGTCGGTGACACCAAGCAGTTGCCGCTGTCGGCGATGCTGGTGGAATCGTTCACGCACACGCAGAAGGCGCAGACCGAGGTTCCCGCCAAGGGCTTCGGCAGCAACGACAATACCGAACTGCAGCAGGCCTCGCTGTTCCTGGCCGGGCGGCTGAGCGAGCACATGGGCGTGTTTGCCCAGGCGACCTATTCCGAGAACGGCGGCCTGCTTGGCTGGGACAATGTGGACCTGCGCTACGCGCGCATGTTCAACCACGCCGGCCACAGCGGCATCTGGGGCATCTCGGTCAACAACAACCCCACCGTCAGCGACGTGTTCAACACCGCGCCGGCGTGGATGTATCCCTATCTGTCGGCCGACCTGGCGCCCGGGGCACCGGCCCAGCCGATGCTGTTTGGTGGCCTCGGCGGCCAGGCCATCGGTGCCAGTGCCTACGTGCAACTGGATGGCGCCTGGTACCTGGAGGCCGGCGGCTATCGCTCGCTGTCGCCGGCGTTCCTGCGTCACGTCAACGCCGGATACGACGGCCGCCTGAGCGGGATCGCGCCGTATGCGCGCGTGACCTATACGTGGAGCATGCCCAAGGGCGACCTCAACGTCGGTGCTTTCGTGCTGAACATGCATCGCGGACTGGCCGGCACCAATCTCGCGGGCGACGCGGTCGCCGTGGCCGGGCCATCGGACCGATTTCGCGATGTCGGGCTGGATTCCAGCTACCAGTACGTCAGTGGCGACCACAGCTTCACCTTCGACGCGCTGTATGTGCATGAGCAGCAGCGCCTGGACGCCACCTACGCCGACGGTGGCGCCGACCATCTGCACAACACGTTGCAATCGTTCAACCTCAAGGGCAGCTACTGGTATCGCAATACCTATGGCGTGACCCTGGCATCGTTTGCCGACAACGGCAGCAACGACGTCACGCTGTACGGCAACAATGGTTCGCCGGATACTCGTGGCGAATCGATCGAGCTCAACTACAACCCGTTCGGGCAGTCCACGTCGTGGCGCCAGCCATGGGCGAATGTGCGGTTGGGTTTGCAGTACACGTATTTCACGCGCTTCAGTGGGTTGGTGCACAACATCGATGGGGCGGGGCGCAGTGCCAGCGCCAACAACACGCTTTACTTCTATGTGTGGCTGGCGATCTGAGCGCGACCCGCTGTCGATGAAAAGGGTATGTCAGAAATTATGTGTGTGAGCCGTTTGAGATGATCAATCCGTCTGCGTGAAGCGTGCTCCGAACTGGATGGCCAGTTGCCGTTTGGCTTCGTGCCAGGCGGTGGGTGGTCGTCGCCATGTTTTCGTGTGTTGGCGCAAGGCAAGCCAGATGAGTTTGGTCGCCGCCTGGTCGCTGGGGAAGTGCCCCTTGTTGCGTACAGCACGGCGCACAGTGGCGTTGAGGCTCTCGATCGCGTTGGTGGTGTAGATGATGCGCCGTACCTCGGGGGCAAAGGCGAAGAACGGAACCACCGCCTCCCAGTGCCGTCGCCAGCTTGCGGCGATGGTGGGATAGCGTTGACCCCATGGCCCTGCGTCGAACGCCTCCAACGCCTGTGCGGCGGCTTCGGCATGATCGGCCTGGTAGACCGGTTTGAGGGCGGCGGCGAGGGCGTGCCGTTCCTTCCAGGCCGCCAGCTGCATGGCGTTGCGCAGCAGGTGCACGATGCACGTCTGTACCACGGCCTCGGGAAAGACCGTCGTAATCGCTTCGGGAAAGCCCTTGAGCCCGTCGACCACCGCCAGCAGCACATCCTGCGTGCCGCGGCTGCGCAGCTCGTTCATCACGCGCAGCCAGAAACGTGCGCCTTCGGTCTGCTCGATCCACAGCCCCAGCACTTCCTTGTGGCCGGAAGGACGCAAGCCGATGGCCAGATAGACCGCCTTGTTGCGCACCAGCCCTTCGTCGCGGATCTTCACCCGCAACGCATCGAAATACACGATCGCATAGGTCGGCTCCAGCGGGCGGCTCTGCCAGGCCGCCACCTCGTCCAGCACCGCGTCGGTGACGACCGAGATCAGATCCGGCGAGACGTCGATGCCGTAGATCTCGCACGTGGGCCTGGATGTCACGCGTGCTCAGGCCGCGGGCGTAGAGCGCGATGATCTTGTCGTCGAAGTCGGGAAAGCGCCGGCGATACTTGCCGATCAGCAGCGGATCGAACTGCCCGTGTCGGTCACGCGGGATCGCCAGTCGCATCGCGCCATCGGCGGTAAGCACCGTCTTGGCACTGTGCCCGTTGCGATGATTACCCCCCGCTATCTGCGGCGCCGCATCCAGGTGGACGTCCATCTCGGCATCGAGCATGCGCTCAGCCAACGCGCGTTTCAGGTCGCCCATCAGCCCATCGGACTCCAGCACTGTGCGGGTATCGCGCCCGGCCAGCAGCTGGTCCAGCAAGGCCACCGGAAACGCTCCGGATCGTTTCTTCGCCATAGTCCCTCCTCGCCCTGTCGGGCAGTCTATGGCTCAAACACAAGATTCCTGACACTCCCTGCCAGCGCCAACAACACGCTTTACTTCTATGTGTGGCTGGCGATCTGAGCGCGACCCGCTGTCGATGAAAAATAACTGGACGTCGATGTAGCGGGAATGGACGTCCATGAAAATTTACTGGACGTCCATGTAGCCGCAGCGGACGTTCATGAAAAGTTGGTGAGCGTTCATGTAGCGAGAGTGGGCATTCATGAAAAATTAGTGGACGTTCATGTAGCGCCAATGGATGGCCATGAAAAATCAGTGGACGTCCATGTAGCGGGAATGGACGTTCATGAAAATTTGGTGGGCGTCCATGTAGCCGCAACGAACACCCATGAAAATTTACTCGGCCGCGGTTTTGGCCTGCGGGTGATGGCACCCTTCCGGGGCGCATGGCCGACGGTCGAAATGTCGACTCCCCGTGATCTTGATCCATGTAGCCCCCAAGGAGACCATCGATGCGCAAGAGCAAGTTCACCGCTAGCCATGACTCGGCTTCCAGCAGG
>DAIMGD010000238.1:0-3947 GCA_036724165.1 Rhodanobacter sp. | reverse complement strand
GGTCGACATCGAGCTGCGCGGCTACGACCGCAAGGGTTTGCAGAAGGACGTCACCGGCGTGATCAGCAATGCCGGCACCCACATCATCGCCTCGTCCAGCCGCCTGTTCGCGCACACCGGCGAAGTGGAAATGCGCTTCACCCTGCGCGTGCGCGACTTCGAGCAACTGTCGACGTTGCTCGGCAAGCTGGTGGCGCTGCCGAACGTGGTGGATGTGCGGCGGGTCGGCACCGGCTGAACCAGGAGCCTCGGCGGCAGAAACACAAGCGGCTGCGGCTTCGCCCTTTTGGCCAGCTTTTCCGCTCCTTTTCGTCAGACAGCTAGGGCTATCTTCCTCAAATGATCGAAAAACCTGACTCAAAAGTGCTTTGCCTCGCTCGCCTGGTTTCTACCGTCGAGGCTCTTAGGGACTCAGCCGCGAGTCCCGGCATCACCGCTTCGCTGTGTGGGCCCGGCGATGGATGCCCTGCAAGCTGAACGCCCGATTTTGCGACCCGAGGAGCGTTCACAACGCGATGCTAAGCTGCATCCGTTGTCTTTGAAGCGCAAGGATCATGAGCGGAAACCGAGACCAGCACGAAGCGGATTCACGCGGTCGCACCGAGCCCACCCTGGGTGACCTCGATCATCTTGACGCACCGCGCGAGCCATCCCGGGATGGCCTGCCGCAGGTGACGGTCGAACCGCGGCGCGCGCGCACGGCAACGCCGCGCCCGCCACCGCGCAACGGTCGGCCTGGCTGGTTGATTCCTCTGCTGCTGCTGGGGCTCGTCGGCGCGATCGCCGCGGTCTGGCTGAGCCAGGGCTATCTGCGCGGAAAGCTGCCGCGCACCGAGTTCAACGATGTGCTGGGACGGGCGCAAATGGCATTGCAGTCCGGCCATCTGGACGGCCAGGACGGCACCAGCGCGCGCGAGCTGTTCCAGGCGGCGATGGCACTCGAACCGGACAACGATCGCGCCCGCGACGGCCTGCATCAGGTCGGCAAGGCCGAGTTGGCGCAGGCCGATGCCGCCTTGCAGGCGGGACATCTCGATCAGGCCACGCAGCAGGCCGCACTGGCGCGCGAACTGCTTGGCGGCGGCAGCGACATCGACCAGCTGGACCACGCGATCAGCGGTGCCCGCGGCGCCAAGGTACAGACATCGGATGTGGTCGATCAGGCGCAGCAGGCGCTGGCCGCCGGCAAGCTGGACGGTGCGCAGGGCGCGGGTGCGTTGTACAAGCGGATATTGCAGTCCGATCCCGGCAATGCGGTGGCGGCACACGGGCTCGACCAGGTGGGCGACGCGCTGGCCGAGCGGGCACACAAGGCGCTCGATGCGAAAGACGGCGCGTCGGCCAATGCCAGCATTGAACAGCTGGCCGCCTTGCAGCCGAACAATGGCGCGCTGCCGGCATTGCGCGCCGCGCAGGCGCAGGATCGCAAACAGAACAGCAATGCGCTGGACGATGTGCTCAGGCAGGGCCAGGACGCGTTGCGTGCCGGCCGCATCAGCGGTAGCGGAGACGACACCGCGCTGGCCCACTTCAAGGCTGCCTTGATGCTCGACCCGGACAATCCGCAGGCCCGGGCGGGACTGGGCAAGGTGGCGCAGGCGCTGACCGTGCAGGCGGATGCTGCGATCGATGCCGGTGATACGGCGCAGGCGAGCAGCTTGCTCGATCAGGCCGCGCTGCTGGCGCCAAAATCGGCCGACCTGGCCGCCGCGCGCGCACGTCTGGGCAGCACGACACCGCAGACCGCCGCCACCGATCAACCGGATGACGCCGTCGCTGCCGCGGCCACACTGTCGCCGCAGCAGAGCGCCGCGGTGGCGCGGCTGGTGCAGCGTGCGCAGGTCGCCACCCGGCATGGCGACATCATGCTGCCGCCCGGCGACAGCGCTTACGATCTGTATCGCAGCGCACTGGCGATCGACGGCAACAACGCGACGGCGCTGCAGGGTCTGCAGGCGCTGCCGGCGCAGGTCGAGCAGCAGTTCAACCAGGCGCTGGCGAATGGCAAGCTGACCCAGGCTGGCGAGATGCTGGCCAACCTTGCCGAACTGGCGCCCGGTGATGCCGCGCAGAATCCGTTGAGCGATCGACTGGCCACCGCCTGGCTCGACCGGGCCGAGCAGCAGCTCGGCAGCGGCGACCGCGATGGCGCCGCGCAATCGCTGGAGCGTGCGCGCAAGCTGGCGCCGAATCATCCACGCGTTGTCGACCTCGCCGCGCGCCTGCAGGACGGCCAGTGAGTCCTGCATGACGGTGCTGGTTTTCGGCGGCAGCAGTCAGATCGGTCATTTCCTGTTGCCGCGTTTGCTGCACAGCGGAGAACCGGTGATCGCGCTGAGCCGGCATCCGCAATCGCTGCCATCAGGGGTGGACTGGCGGCATGGCCAGCTGCCCGATGCGGTGCCAGCGCTGCCTGCGCTGTCGGCGATCATCAACTTCGGCCCGTTGCTGGCATTCGCCGAATGGCTGGCGGGCACCGAGCTGGTCGACGCGCCGCGGGTGATCGCCACCAGTTCGATGAGTGTGGAGACCAAGCGCGACTCGCTGGTGCCGGCCGAGCGCGCGATTGCCCGCCAGCTGCGTGATGGCGAGGCGGCGCTGGCGACGGCATGTGCCCGCCACGGCTGCGCCTGGACGGTGTTGCGGCCCACCCTGGTCTACGGTGCCGGACTGGACAAGAGCCTGACGCCGATCGCCCGCCGCGCGATGCGCCTGCGGCTGTTTCCCCTGCTGGCCGGTCGCGGCATGCGCCAGCCGGTGCACGCGGACGATATCGCGCAGGCGGTGCTGGCCGCGCTCGATTGCCCGCTGGCCTCCGGACGGATCCTGCCGATCGGTGGCGGCGAGCGCCTGCCTGCCAGCGAAATGTTTGCGCGGGTGCGTCGCAGCCTGCCGCGTGCCACCGTGCCGGTGCCATTGCCGGCGTGGCTGTTGCTGCTGGGGCGACATGCGCTGCCCCAGCTGCGCGGTCCGCTGAACCGACTGGACGCCGACCTGATCGCCGACAACGGCGAGTTGCAGCGAGTCCTCGGCATCCGCCCGCGACCGTTCCGGCCCGATCCGGCGATGTGGACGGCGGTTCCGCGGATCCAGCGGGATTCGCTCGAACTCTAGGAGCCGAGGCTCCTCGCCGCACCAGCCCGCTGACGAGCTGCGCGAATGCCCGCGTTCTGCCACAAAAGCGCCCGTCGCGTTCATCCCCGCGCCGGGTGGCAGGCCCTATGATCGAAACACTTTGCTGCCGGAATTCCCCACGTTGGCCTTCCTGACTCATCTTCATTCGTTCGCGCGTCGTAGCTGGCCGTGGTTGCGCATTCCGTTCTGGATTGGCATGGGCGTGCTGTTCGGCTTCGTGCTGCCCTACACGCTGGTGATGAACAAGCGCGTGCAGGACCGCTTCAAGGACCTGGTGTTCGCGGTGCCCACGCGGGTCTACGCGCGACCGCTGTCACTGACCGCCGGTACGCCGATGACGCCCGCTGCGCTGGAGCTGGAGCTGACCTTCGCCGGCTACAGCCACGATGGTCATGGCCAGGTGGCGGGCAGCTGGATGAAGGAAGGCACGCGCTACACGATTGCCTCGCGCGGCTATGCCGGCCCCGATGGTGGCGAGATACCCAAGCGCATCCGCGTCACGCTGGGCAACGGCATCGTGCAGCGGGTGCAGGATCTGGCCAGCGGCAGCAGCCTGGCCGCCGCCCATCTGGATCCGGCGCGCATCGCCACCCTGTACGGCGCCAGCCAGGAAGAGCGCCGCTTCGTGCATCTGGCCGACGTGCCGCCATTGTTGTTGAACGGACTGCAGGCGGTCGAGGATCGCGATTTCAAGCATCACATCGGCATCGACTTCAGTGCGATCGCGCGCGCCGCGTTCGCCAACCTGCGCGCCGGGCATACCGTGCAGGGCGGTTCCACGCTGACCCAGCAGCTGGTGCGCAACCTGTTCC
>DAIMGD010000237.1:0-3959 GCA_036724165.1 Rhodanobacter sp. | reverse complement strand
CGCCGACGCGGGTCAACCTGCAGCTGGCGCAGGAGCGCTGGCCGCAGGTGCGCTTCGCCAACACGCGCGAGCACGCCGCGTCGGTGGCGCTGTAAGGCGCATCGCGCCGGCCGGCCGGCGTGACTTGCATCACTGGGACCTGAGCAGGCGCCCCTGCTAGCCTGCGCGCTTCATCGCTCGCGGACCTGCCCATGCCAAACCCAACGCTCGCCTTCGCCACGCCGCCCGATGCGCCCGTGTGGCAGCGCCGGCTGGTGTTCTCGCCGGCGGCGCGGATTGTGTTCTTCGTGGTCATGCTGATCGGCTTCAGCATCCTCACGCACATGGCGGTGGTCGCGCTGGGCTGGACCGCCAAAGCCGCCGACCCGTTGCATCACGCGCTGGCGACCCTGGGCCTGCAACTGCTGCCGACGCTGCTCGGCTACGCGATCCTGGTCGGCCTGATCGAGCAGCGACGGCTGCGCGAACTGTCGCCGCGCGACATTCCCACCTACGGCATCGCCGGCCTCGCCGCCGGCGCCGTGCTGTTCAGCGCGGTGGTCGGCGTGTTGTGGCTGCTCGGCAGTTACCACGTGACCGCGACGGATCCGCAGCTGGACTGGCTGCCCGGCGTACTGGTGGCCGGCGTCGGTGCCGGCATCGGCGAGGAGATCCTCGCCCGCGGGGTGATCTTCCGGATTGTCGAGGAAGGCCTCGGTACCTGGTGGGCGCTGGCGATTTCGGCGCTGTTCTTCGGTGCCGCGCATATCTTCAATCCCGGCGCCACGCTGTGGAGTTCGGCGGCGATCGCCATCGAGGCCGGCCTGCTGCTGGGCATGATCTATCACGTCACCCGTTCGCTGTGGGCGTGCATCGGCCTGCATGCTGCGTGGAACATCATGCAGGGCACGGTCTATGGCATCCCGGTGTCCGGCGGCGCCAGCAAGGGCTGGCTGGTTTCCCACCGCAGCGGTCCGGACTGGCTGAGCGGCGGCGTGTTCGGTGCCGAGGCGTCGGTGGTCGCGCTGGCGCTGTGTTCGCTGTGCACGCTCGGCCTGCTAATCGTGGCGCTGTGGCGTGGCTCGATCGTGCCGTGCGGCCCCTGGCCGCGCTTGCAGCAGCGAGTCGCCCGTCACTGATCGGCAACGGGTAACCCATTACGGTTCGATGGCGGCACCCGTTACTCTGCTGAACGCACTGCCGGCTATCCGGCGGCCGCGCCACAGACCCCCTCGAACCCCGATGACCCGCGCATGCAACCGACTCGACCGAAAAGAAGCACCTGGCTGGCCGACCAGCCGATACCGAGCAAGATGATGCTGGCGATCGGCCTGCTGCTGGGCCTGTTCCTGCTGACCAGCCTGGTCACCCTGAACTCGCTGCGACAGCAGGAAAACAATCGCCACTGGGCGACGCACACCTATCAGGTATTGCTCAAGCTGGATCAGGTGCAACGGGCAGCACAGACCGCGCAGGTCAACGCGCGCGGCTACATGCTGACGCAAGAGGCCAGCCAGCTGGTGATGTTCGAGAGCGCCGCGCGCGAGCTGCATGAACGCATCGATCAATTGCGTGAACTGACCGTCGACAACGCGCTGCAGCAGTCGCGCATCGATACGATCGAGTCGATGGCCACGCAATGGCAGCAGCAGGCCACCGACAACGCGATCAAGCCGCTCGTCAAGCTGAAGGCGGCCGATGCCGTGACGGCCGCGGATTTCCAGCGCATCCAGTCAACCTACCTGCAGCACCGCAGCGTCCGCATCGAGGACCTGTCGGCGGTACTGGACCAGATGACTGACGAGGAAAGCCGCCTGCTGGTCAGCCGCAACCAGCGCCTGGACAGCGCACTCACCACGACCAAGGTGGTCAATGCGATCGCGATCCTGCTCGGACTCATGCTCGGCATCATGGTCATCCGGCTGACTTCGGCCCTGGTGACCCGGCCGCTGCGCCGCCTCACCGACCTGATGACGCGGCTGGCGAACCACGATCACGAGTTCGAGATCCGCCGGCTCGACCGCCGCGACGAGATCGGCGAAATCGCCCGCGCGCTGCAGATATTCAAGCAGATGGCGCTTGATACGCAGGCGCAAAGCTGGATCAAGACGCAGGTATCGGCGGTTTCCCACCGGCTGCAGCAGGCGACCACCCACCGCGAATTTGCGCAGTGGCTGGTCAGCGAGCTGGTGCCGCTGCTGAAGGGTGGCGTCGGCCTGTTCTACTCCTACGACGACACCCGTTTCCGGCTGGATCTGCTCGGCAGTTACGGCCTGCGCCTGGGCAACCATGCCACAGATCACTACGTTCCCGGCGAAGGTCTGGTCGGCCAATGCGCGACCGATCGCCAGCCGATTTTTCTCGACGACGTGCCGGAAAACTACGTGCATATCGATTCCGGCAGCGGCGAATCGCTGCCGCGCAGCGTGGCGATTTTTCCGGTGCTCTATCGCGGTTGCCTGATCGGCGTACTGGAGCTGGCCGGCTTCACCGCACTGACCCCGCTGCAGCTGCAGCTGCTGGACGAGTTGCTGCCGATCGTCGCGCTGACCCTGGAAAACCTCAACCGTGCGATCAATACGCAGGAACTGCTGCTGCAGACGCAGGAACAGACCGATGAATTGCGCGTCTCCGAACTGGTGATGCGGCAGCAGAAAGAGGTGCTGCGCGACAACAACGATGCCTTGCAGGCGAAGACCGCCGAACTGGAAGAACAGTCCGAGCGGCTGATCACCTCGGAAGAGGAGCTGCGCGTACAGGCCGAGGAACTGCAGGCATCCAACGAGGAGCTGCACGAAAAGACCGACACCCTCAACCAGCAGAAACACGTGCTGGAAGAACTGCAGCAGGAGACCGCGGACAAGGCCGACGAACTGGCGCGCGCCAGCCAGTACAAGTCCGAATTTCTCGCCAACATGTCACACGAACTGCGCACGCCGCTGAACAGTTTGCTGATCCTGTCGCGCAGCCTGTCCGACAACGACACCGGCAACCTGGACGACGAACAGATCGAATCGGCGCGGATCATCCATGACGCCGGCACCAGCCTGCTGCACCTGATCAACGACATCCTCGACCTGTCGAAGATCGAGGCGGGCAAGATGGAGTTGCTGATCGAGGAGTTGCCGCTGGCCGACCTGCAGCGCCGGCTGCAGCGCACGTTCACCCACGTCGCCGAGCAGAAAGGACTCGGCTTCACGATCGAGATCGAGCCCGATCTGCCGGCGATCCTGCATACCGACGGTGCCAAGCTCGAACAGGTCGCCAACAACCTGCTCGGCAACGCCTTCAAGTTCACCACCCATGGTGGCGTGAGCCTGACGATCGGCCGTCCCGGCGGCGATCTCGCCGTGCCCGACACCCTGCTGGGCCAGCCGCTGATCGCGATCACCGTGCGTGACACCGGCATCGGCATTCCGCAGGACAAGTTCCAGCACATCTTCAACGCGTTCGAGCAGGTGGACGCCGGCACCAGCCGGCAGTTCGGCGGCACCGGCCTGGGCCTGGCCATTTCACGGCGGATGGCCGTCCTGCTCGGCGGCGACATCGTGCTGCGCAGTGAAAGCGGGCGCGGCAGCAGCTTTACCCTGCTGCTGCCGGAAAACCCGCCCGCGCATCCGCACGATGCTTCTGAAAACGTGGCGCGCACCGGCAGCAGCCCGGCGACCGTGGTTCGACCGGCGGCGTCACACCTGCTGCCGGATGCGATCGCCGACGACCGCCAGTCGCTGCAACCGGGCCAGACCACGATCCTGGTGAACGAGGACGACCCGGCGTTCACCCGCATCCTGATCGACATGATCCATCGCAAGGGCTACCGCGCACTCGCGGCCAGCGATGGCGAAGCCGGCCTGCAGCTGGCGCGCGAACATCGCCCCACCGGCATCCTGCTGGACGTGATGCTGCCGGCGATGGACGGCTGGACGGTGATGGATCAGCTCAAGGCCGATCCGGTGACGCGGGCGATGCCGGTGCATTTC
>DAIMGD010000236.1:1601-4025 GCA_036724165.1 Rhodanobacter sp. | reverse complement strand
GTCGAGCCGGATGCAGTCCAGGCGTAAGCTTCGCTTTCGATTGATCGTCTCCTTCGCGCTGTTCGGCTTCGGCCTCAGCGCGTTGTTTGCCGTGGCTGCGTTGTATGTGCGCGCCAAGGTGGAAAACCAGCTGATCAACGCCAGCATGCAGAGCGACGTCGACCAGGCCGTCGATAACGCCATCGATCATCCGGACCGCCCGTTCGTATCCGAACTGGTGGAGGGCTGGGTCAAGAGCGATCGCACGCTCTACAAGATGCCGCTGGCATGGCAAAGCCTGAACAGTGGTGTCCACGACATCTACGAAACGGATTCCAGTGGCCGCGAACGGCACTACAAGCTCGCGGTTCAACGCAAGAACGGCATCATCGGCTTCACCCGCTACGACATCAGCCGGGAAGATCTCGGCAAGCAGCAACTGGTGCTCTCGCTGATCGGTGCCGTCCTGCTCTTCAGTCTGTTGTCGCTGGCGATCGGCCTCTGGCTGTCGCGCAAGGTGCTCAAGCCGGTCAGCGAATTGGCCAACCGCCTGCGCGACTTCCGCAAGGCCGGCAAGGCCGAGCCGCTGGCGCCGCATTTCGCCGACGACGAAGTGGGCGAGCTGGCGTATGCGCTGGACGAGTATTCGGCACGGCTCACCGCGATGGTCGAGCGAGACCGCGAATTCAACTCCGACGTGAGCCACGAGCTGCGCACGCCGCTGGCGGTGATCGCCAGCACCACCGAGCTGCTGCAGGGTTCGCCCGATCTCACCGAAAAGCTCAGCGAACGCCTGAAACGCATCGAACGCGCATCGCGCCAGGCGACCGAGCTGATCGAGGCGCTGCTGCTGCTTTCGCGCGCCGAACGACGTGGCCCGACCCGCGGCGAAACCACCGAGGTCGGCAAGATCGCTGCCGACGTGATCGAGAGCCAGCGCCCGCAGATGCGCGGCAAGCCGCTGACGATCGACCTGACCGTCAACCAGGCGGTCACCGTCAATGCACCCGCTGCGGTGCTGTCGGTGGCACTGACCAATCTGATCGGCAATGCGATCAAGTACACGCTCGAAGGCAACGTGCGGGTCGAAGTGGGACAGGGCCGCATCGAAGTCATCGACACCGGCCCCGGGATCAAGCCGGAAGATGCCGAACGACTGTTTCAGCGTGGCGTGCGTGGCGAAGGCGCCGGTGGCAGCGGCGCTGGCCTGGGTCTGGCGATCGTGCGCCGGCTATGCGAGCTGTATGGCTGGGATGTCTCGATGCGCCCACGCAGCGATGTGAATGGCGCGATCGCCAGCATCGTGTTCGGCTGAGCCGTTCCTGCTCCCCCGCCAGCAGGGGAGGGAAGGCAGCATCAACGGCGGATCAGACCGGTTCCAGCCAATCCCAGCGATCGTTGGTGCGACCGTCGAACAGGCCGAAGAACAGTTCCTGCAGCCGGCGGGTGACGCGGCCGGCCTTGCCCGCACCGACCTGCTTGCCATCGACCGAGCGGATCGGGGTGATTTCGGCGGCGGTGCCACACATCAGTACTTCGTCGGCGAGGTAAAGGTATTCGCGCGGAATATCGCGCTCGACCACATCGATGCCATCCTCGCGGGCCAGCGTCTTCAGCGTGTCGCGGGTGATGCCGGCAAGAATCGAGGCGCTGGCCGGCGTCGTGTGCAGCACGCCATCGAAGACCAGGAACAGGTTCTCGCCGGCGCCCTCGCTGAGCAGGCCGGTGGAGGCCAGCGCAATGCCTTCGCCGAAGCCGAGCCGGCGCGCTTCGCGTGCGATCAGCTGGCCGGACAGGTAGTTGCCGCCGGCCTTGGCGCCGGCCGGTATGGTGTTCGGTGCGAAGCGCTGCCAGCTCGAGACGCAGGCATCGATGCCATTTTCCAGGGCTTCCGCACCGAGATAAGGGCCCATCGGCCATGCCGCCACCGCCACGTCAATCGGCGTTTCGGCGGACAGCCCGAAACCACCCAGTCCGCGATACGCCACCGGGCGCAGATAGGCCGCGCCAAGCCCGTTCTTCTTGATCACCGCGCGGCAGGCGGCAGCCAGTTCATCGACCGAGTGCGGCAACACCATGTCGTAGATTTTCGCCGACTGGAACAGGCGGTTGAGATGGTCGGTGAGCCGGAAGATCGCGGCACCGTCCGGGGTGGCGTAGCTGCGAATGCCCTCGAACACCGACGAGCCGTAGTGCAGCGCATGCGACATCACGTGGGTGGTCGCCTCGGCCCACGGCTTGATGCTGCCGTTCTGCCAGATCCACTCGGGGTATTGCTGCGCCATGTCGCTTCTCCAATGGGGACCGCTCATGATAGCTGTTGGCAGTCTGTGCCGTGTCAATCCGCGTTGCGCAGCCACAGGCAGCCGGAACGCCGCACCACGTTGAAACGCAGTTCGTGCGGGCTGCCGCTGCCGTCATTGCCGGCCGTGTGCAGCACCAGCT
>DAIMGD010000236.1:0-1591 GCA_036724165.1 Rhodanobacter sp. | reverse complement strand
GCTTGGCGCTGCTGCCGCTGGTGGCGGGCATCGGCGCCGAGCCGTCCGCGTCCGGATCGTCACCGGCTCCGAGATCCAGCAAGGGCTGCCGCATCAGCACGCCGAGTGAACGGATGTCCGCCACCGCTGCGCCGCGACCATAGCCATTCCACAGCATCAGGCCGGCCAGCCGGTTGGCGTCGTGATGGGCGAACGCATCGATCACGCTCTGCCGCAATTGCCCCAGGCTGGCCGCACACAGCAGCGGAGGCAGTGTGATGGCCGGGCCGGCGCTGCCGGGTTTCGTTACAGCAGTCAGTGGCGTGGCCTGCAGCGCGGCACAGGGCTGGTCGGTGAACAGCGGATTGCCATTCGAGCCGATGCAGCGATGAATCTGGTCCTGCGCCGTGGCCGGTGTAACCCAGACCAGCAGGATCAAGCACAGCAGGGCGGATAGCGGGCGCATGACACAGCATACCTGCGCCTTGTCTCAGGAAAGTTGTTGCAGCACCGCTTCGGTCGCCCTGGCGCGATTGAGCGTGTAGAAATGCAGGCCCGGCGCGCCGCCCTCCAGCAGGCGCCGGCACAACTGCGCCACCACCTCGGCGCCGAGTGCGCGGATCGACTCGGCATCGTCACCGTGCGCCTGCATGCGCTTGGCGATCCAGCGCGGAATCTCCGCGCCACACATGTCGGAAAAGCGCTTGAGCTGGCCGTAGTTCGTGATCGGCATGATGCCCGGCACGATCGGCACGTTGACGCCGAGTTTGCGCACGTCGTCGACGAAGCGGAAATAGGCGTCGGGATTGAAGAAATACTGGGTGATCGCGCCGTTCGCGCCGGCGTCGATCTTCGCCTTGAAATGCTGCAGGTCGCGCAGTGCGTCGTCGGCCTGCGGATGGGTTTCCGGGTACGCCGCCACCTCGATGTGGAAGTGGTCGCCGCAGTATTCGCGGATGAAGCGCACCAGCTCGGCGGCGTAGCGGAAGTCGCCGGCGGTGGCCATGCCCGACGGCATGTCGCCACGCAGTGCCACGATGCGCCGGTAACCGGCCTTGCGGTAACCATCCAGCAGTTGGGCGACCTCCGCCCGCGTGCCGCCCATGCACGACAGATGCGGCGCCACATTGAGGCCATGCTGCGTGTGCAGACGCGCCACGGTGTCGCCGGTGTAACTGAGGGTCGATCCGCCGGCGCCGAAGGTAACCGAGGCATATTCCGGCTGGTGTGTCTTCAGCAGCTGGGCGGCGCGATCCAGCTGCGCACGCTGCTCGTCGGTCTTGGGCGGAAAGAATTCGAAGCTGATGGCCGGCATCGCAGTAGGGTCCAGGTGCACAATGCCGGCAAGTATATATCTCCGGTTCGCGATGAAGCGATAGATAAGATCGAGGCCCGGGAAACCGGAATGATCTGTGGCGAGGATGGATATGGTCCGGGCATAAAAAACAGGGCGCATCACTGCGCCCTGTTCTGGTTTCAGGAACCGGATGCTGCTCCCGATTCCGTATTCGCACGGCAGCTCAGTAGCGGTAATGCTCCGGCTTGTACGGGCCTTCCACCGGCACGCCGAGGTAGCCGGCCTGTTCCTTGGTGAGCGTGGTCAGCTTCACGC
>DAIMGD010000235.1:0-4028 GCA_036724165.1 Rhodanobacter sp. | reverse complement strand
GGTCGGCGGATGCGCATCAGCTGGCGGGTCAGCGGCTCGAGCGCGCCGGAACGCTCGATCCCCAGGCTCAAGGCGAACATCGCCGCGACCGTCACCGTGGCTTCATTGCTGAAGCCGCTCAACGCCTCGCCGGGACTGACGATGCCCAGGATCACCAGCGCCGCCAGCACCAGCAGGGCGACCAGATCGATGCGCACCTTCTCGCTGGCGAACAGCGCCATCGCCACCACGATCACCGCCACCGTGGCCCATGCCTGCCACGTCACGCAGCATCTCCGGGCGCGCGCACGCGTGTTCGTCGCAGCGGGCAGGGGAATCCAATGGCAGGCATGCGTGTCTCCGGGACTTGTTGCCGGTGCGGCTTGGCTCCATCCTAACCAGCAATGCCAGCCAGAGGATCGACATTCGTCTTTTTTGTGGACCTGCGCCATGACATTCGGTAGCAGCAGGGCGACCATTGGCGCCCGCAACGCATGTATCTCGTGACCGAAGGCCGCCCATGAATGTTGACGATTCTGCCTCGCTGTCCGTCGACCAGAGCCCGCCCGCGGAGCCGCGTCGGCCCACCGTGGCGCTGGCGCTGGGCGCCGGTGGCGCCAAGGGCCTGGCGCATATCGGGGCGATCGAGGAGATCCAGGCGCAGGGATACCAGATCGTCGCCATTGCCGGCACCTCGATGGGCGCGCTGATCGGCGGCGTGTACGCGATGGGCAAGCTCGACGTGTATCGCGACTGGGTTTCCACGCTGGCCAAGTTCGACGTGTTCAAGTTGCTCGACTGGTCGTTTTCCGGCGGCGGCCTGATCAAGGGCGAGCGGATCATCGGCACGCTGCGCCAGCTGATCGGCGACACCTGCATCCAGGAGTTGCCGATCGCCTATACCGCGGTGGCCACGGACCTGGATCGCGAGCGCGAGGTATGGCTCACGCGCGGTTCGCTGTTCGACGCGATCCGCGCCTCGATCGCCATACCCACCATATTCCGGCCGTACGTGCTCGACGGCCGGCGACTGCTCGACGGCGCCCTGCTCAATCCGCTGCCGGTGACGCCGCTGATCCGCGAGTCGGCCGACTACCTGTTCGCCATCAGCATGGATGGTCCGGCGCTGATGACCGCGGCCGAGCCAACCCCGGATCCTCCGACTGACGGCAACGGATCCCGCCACCGCATCGGCGAGTTCTTCGGCCGCCTGCTGCCGCACAGCGAGGAAGCCAAGCCGCGCGAGCCCGGCGCATGGGATCTGCTCAACCAGTCGATGGATCTGATGCAGGCCAACCTTGCGCGCCTGCGGCTGGCCGCCTACGAGCCGGACCTGCTGATCCAGCTGCCGCGCAACGTATCGACTGCCTACGAGTTCTACCGCGCCCGCGAGCTGATCGAACGCGGCCGCCTGCAGGCGCGCGAGGCGCTCGCCGGCTGGTCGAAGTCGACGACACCGCTGCGCCACCCCTGAACGGTCGCGGGTTCAGCGTGGGCCATGCGTGCGCAGCCAGTTGTCCAGATACGCCTTCAACACCACCGCATCGTTGTGCTCTTCGTCGCGCGCGCCATACAGCAGGGTGACCACGTGCCGCGCCGCGCGCTCGGCCAGCGGACGCCAATGCTCGGCCGCCGCATCCAGTTCGGTCGCGTAACGGTGGCGGAAGCCGTCCCAGCGCGCCGGCTCATGCCCGAACCACTGGCGCAACGCGGTGGAGGGCGCCAGCTCTTTCGCCCACAGATCCAGCGGTACTGTCTCCTTCTTCAGTCCGCGCGGCCACAACCGATCGATCAGCACGCGATAGCCGTCGGCTTTCGCGGCCGGTTCGTAGACACGCTTGATGGCAATGCTCATGGGCGGCCTCCGGAAGGGAAGATGCCCAGCTTACGACGCGCCGATCAGCACGGCATGCGCTGATCAGAGTTCCTCGACCCGGGTCACCTTGCCACGCCGCATCAGCCAGGCCACCCCGCGCAGGTCCGCCAGGCCGACCCACAGCCGATCGAGCATGCCGTACTTGGAAACCCCGGCGGTGCGCGGGCGATGGCCGACCGGCACGCTCTGGCAGGCAAAGCCGGCCCGCTTGACCAGCGCCGGCAGGTAGCGATGCATGTGGTCGAAGTAGGGCAGGCGCAGGAATACCTCGCGATCGAACAGCTTCAAGCCGCAACCGGTATCCGGGGTGGCATCCCTGAGCATGCGCGAGCGCACCGCGTTGGCGACCTTGGAGGAAATGCGCTTGTTGAAGCTGTCGCGGCGCGTGGTGCGCCAGCCGGCGAACAGGTGGATATCCGCCGCCAGCGTGCGCGCGGCCAGCAGCTTGGGAATGTCGGCCGGGTCGTTCTGGCCGTCGCCATCGAGGGTGGCGATCCAGGGCGACTGCGCCGCACGCACACCGTTCCACACCGCGGTGCTCTGCCCGCTGCGGGTGACGTGGTGCAGCACGCGCAGTTCCGGATGGCTGGCCTTTTGCGCGGCCAGCACGGCACGGCTGTCGTCGCTGGAATCGTCATCGATGTAGATGACTTCATAGTCGACCTTGCCGCGCAGTGCGGTGGCGATCTCGGCGAGCAGCGGCGGAATGTTGTCGCGCTCGTTGAAGACGGGAACGACGACGGAGAGTTGCGGCATGGGCAAGGCCTTTCAGCAGGGACAGCGGCTGCATTCGACGCAGCAGGGGCCCAGTTTATATTGCCAAGCGGTCGCGCTGTTGCCCTGCTCTCCTTTGGGAGAGGGCTGGGGTGAGGGTACGGGGCTTGCTGCAAGCATGAACGACTTGCTTCGCACGTACCCTCATCCGTCGCTACGCGCCACCTTCATTCGCGCCATCCTTGGCGCTCACCCTTCGGGCGGCTTCGCCGTGCAAATCGGCCATCCTGCCAATTTGTCTCCCGCAGGGAGCATCAGCGAATCTTGCCGAGGATACCTTCGAGCTCGTCGTTGCTGTGGTAGTGGATCACCAGCTTGCCGCGACCGCCGCGACCCTGCGCCAGCTCGACCCGGGTGGCGAAGCGTTCGGCCAGTTCGCGTTCCAGGTCGGCGATGTTCGGATCGCGCGACGGTGCACTCTTTGCCTTGCCTTTCGGCGCGTGCTGCGCACGGCGGGCGGCCTCTTCAAGCTCGCGCACGGTCCAGCCGTTGCGCGCCGCTTCCAGCGCCAGGCCTTCGGCGTCACGCTCGGGCAGGGTCAGCAGGCAACGTGCGTGGCCCATCTCCAGCTTGCCCTCATCCAGCAGTTTCTTGATCGAGTCAGGCAGTTCGGTGAGCCGCAGCAGGTTGGATACCGCCGCGCGCGAGCGGCCCACCGCATCGGCCGCCTGCTGATGGGTGAGGTCGAAATCGTCGATCAGCCGCTTCAGCGCATCGGCTTCCTCCAGCGGGGTCAGATCCTCGCGCTGGATGTTCTCGATCAGCGCCATCGCCGGCACGGCCGCTTCCGCCACCGTCTTGATCAAGGCCGGCAATTCGCTCAGCTGCGCACGTTGCGCGGCCCGCCAGCGGCGCTCGCCGGCGATCAGCTCGTAGCTGTTCTTGCCGAGCGCGCGCACCACCACCGGCTGGATCAGCCCCTGCACCTTGATCGACGCCGCCAGCTCGTCCAGCGCCTCGTCGTTCCAGTGCCGGCGCGGCTGATACTTGCCCGGCTGGATCTGCTGGATCTGCAGCATCTTCAGCTCGCCTTCCTGGCCGATCACCGACGATGCCGCCTCGCCATCGCCGCCGAGCAGGGCATCGAGCCCGCGTCCCAATCCACGTTTTTTCGCAGCAGCCATGCTTTATTCCTGATGATTCGCGGCCGGCGCCTTGAGCGTCGGGCTGCGGGCGCCTTGCGCTGGCGCGGACGCCGCCGCGGGCGGGTCAATGTCTTCGCTCGGATCGCTGCGCTCGGCGCGCGGCAAGCCGCGTTCGCGACGGATCATTTCGCCGGCCAGGCCGATGTAGGCGATCGCGCCGCGCGAGCTGCGGTCGTACAGATGGATCGGCTGGCCGTGGCTGGGTGCCTCGGCCAGACGCACGTTGCGCGGGATGATCGAGCGCAGCACCTTGT
>DAIMGD010000234.1:0-4035 GCA_036724165.1 Rhodanobacter sp. | reverse complement strand
GTTGGAGAAATTGACGCCCATGGAATTCTTCCTGGATACAAAATTTGAATGCTGCGCAAGCGCAACATTCTCACCGTAAAGATTCACCGGCAGCGGGATGCGCGGGTGCGGGATCGAAGCGAAGGCGCGCACGCTTTCGCACGGATCGGCGACCAGCGTGCGCACCGGCACGCTCTCGTCGACGACGCGGTTGACGAAGCTGGTGTTGGCGCCGTTCTCGAGCAGGCGGCGCACCAGGTATGGCAGCAGGTCCTCGTGCGTGCCGACCGGCGCGTACACGCGGCAGGGCACGTTGAGGTTCTGCGGGCCGATCACTTCGGCGTACAGGTCGGTGCCCATGCCGTGCAGGCGCTGGTATTCGTAAGCACGGCCCTGCGCGAGGTGATGCACGGCGGCGATCGTGTGCGCATTGTGGGTGGCGAACTGCGGATAGATCAGTTCGCTGCCGGCGTTGAACAGTCGCCGCGCGCAGGCCAGGTACGACACATCGGTATTCGGCTTGCGCGTATACACCGGGTAGCCGGCCAGGCCATTCTCCTGCGCGCGCTTGATCTCGGCATCCCAGTAGGCGCCCTTGACCAGGCGCACGTACCAGCGACGATTTGCCGCACGCGCGGTCTCGATCAGCCAGTCGATCACGAACGGGGTGCGCTTGGCATACGCCTGCACCACGATGCCGAGGCCGTTCCAGCCTTCCAGCGAGGGATGCGCGAACACGTCGCCGATGATGTCCAGCGACAGTTCGAGCCGCTCGGCTTCCTCGGCATCCACCGACAGCGCGATGCCGTACTTCATCGCCAGCTGCGACAGCTCCAGCAGCTTCTCGCCGAGCTGGCGGCGGGCGAGTTCGCGCTTGGCCACTTCGTAGCGTGGATGCAGCGCGGACAGCTTCACCGAGATCGATGGCGCGTCGGTGTGGTTGGCGAACGGGCCGCGCGCACCGATCGCGGCGATCGCATTGCGGTAATCCTGCTGGTAGCGCTCGGCGGTTTCGCTGGTCAGCGCGGATTCGCCGAGCATGTCGTAGGAATAGCGGTACAGCGCGTATTCCTTCTTCGCGCAGCGGTCCAGTGCCTCGTCGATGGTCTGCCCCATCACGAACTGGTGGCCCATGATGCGCATCGCCTGGCGCACGGCCAGGCGGATCGCCGGTTCGCCGGCACGGCCGACCAGCCGCTTCAACGAACCGGCGAAATCGTGGCGGGTGTTCTCGCTCAGGTTGACCAGGTGCCCGGTCAGCATCAGACCCCAGGTGGAGGCGTTGACGAACAGCGACTCGCTCTGGCCCAGGTGCTTCTTCCAGTCCGCCTCGCCGAGCTTGTCGCGGATCAGCTTGTCGGCGGTGGCCTTGTCCGGAATGCGCAGCAGCGCCTCGGCCACGCACATCAGCAGCACGCCTTCCTCGGACGACAGGTCGTACTGGCGCATGAAGGACTCGACCGCGCTCTGGTCCTTGGCGCGCAAACGCACCCGGCTGACCAGCTCGGCGGCCAGATCGATCACCTTCTCGCGTTCGATCGGCGGCAAGCTGGCCTGGGCGAGCAGGTCGTTGACCGCTTCGGTCTCGTCGCGCAGCCACGCGGCGGTGATGCGCGCGCGCGCCGGCGTGGGATCGGCGGGAAGTTCGGGGCTGAGAATGGGTCGGGTCACGGGCTTGTCTGCAAATCCGCGCGGGGCGGAGGGGAGCGCGGGATTGTACGCTGGCCACTTCACATTGCGAACGGCATGCCGTGTTGCCGGCGGCCATTTCGCGGGTGTCCGGGCGGCACGGCAACACGCTCGCGGGACAGCCTGCAGGCATCTTTCTGCCGACTGATCCGACGCGTGCGACGGCGCCATTCTTGCCCGCCGACGCGTCGCGGCCTATCATTCCGCTGTTCCAGGCACGCCGGATCCCCATGATCGTGCTTCGACCAGCAGTTGCCGGCTTGCCGTGCGTGACGATGTGGCTCAAGCCCAATCGCACGCTCAGCCGGCGCGGCTTGCGTCGATTGATCATGGTTCTGGTGGCGCTGGCGCTGATAACGGCTGGGCTGGGTGCATGGCAGGGCAATGTATTTGCCCCGCTGTTTGCCTTGCTCGAATCCGCTGTCGTGGCTGTCGCCTTGCGCGCGGCCTGGCGGTCCGGCGACCGCAGTGAGCGCATCACCATCGACGCTTCGTCGCTGGAGGTGCAATCCCTGCCAGGCCGGCGCAGCACGCGTTTCCAGGTGTACTGGGTACGCGTGCTGCTGGAGCCGGGCAACCGGCGCCAGCGCCTGTTGCTGTCATCGCACGGTCGCGAATTGGAGATCGGCGCTTTCCTGGCGGAACAGGAACGCGTCGAGCTGTCGAAGAAACTCATGGTGTTGCTGGCCGATTTCAACGGACAGCCACGCAAATAGGTTCAACAAAGGTGCAAGACATGACATCTGGCGGCATCAGGCGATCATTCACGGCAGCGGCGATTCTTGCGCTTGTCTCGTTCGGCAGCATGGTCCATGCCGCTCCCGGTCCGTGGCAGCTGAACATGGAGCGTGGCGCGAGCACCTGGTCGCAGGTGCCGTACCACTTGAACAACCTTTCGCTGGGCGTGTGCACCGTGATCGGCGTGCTGGTGTTCGGCGCCATGTTCATTGCGATGTTCCGTTTCCGCAAATCGCGCGGCGCGGTGGCCGAGAAGTGGTCGCACAACACCATGGTGGAAGTCGTCTGGACGACCATTCCGGTGATCATTCTTATCGTGCTGGCATGGCTGGCCACCGGCGGGCTTACCTCGTGGGCCGACACCACCGGATCGCAGATGACCGTCAAGGTCACCGGCTTCCAGTGGAAGTGGCGCTATGACTACGTCGACTACATGGGCAAGTCGATCGACAAGGTCAGCTTCATGTCCAAGCTCGATTCGCAGAGCAACCAGACCCGCCAGCTCGGTTCGGGCATGGATCCGTATGCAGTCAAGGTGGGCAATGAAAGCACCTACCTGCTGGACGTCGACAAGCCGCTGGTGGTGCCGGTCGACACCAAGATCCGTTTCGTGATCACCAGTGGCGACGTGATCCATTCGTGGTGGGTGCCGGCGACCGGCTGGAAGATCGATGCGATCCCCGGAATCATCAATGCCGCCTGGGCCAACTTCCAGACGACGGGTACCTATCGCGGCCAGTGCGCCGAGCTGTGTGGCCAGGATCACGGTTTCATGCCGATCGTGGTGGTGGTCAAGTCCAAGGCGGATTTCGCCACGTGGCTGGCCGGACAGGAGGCGCAGTCGGCGGCCCCTGCGGCGCCTGCGGGCGCGTCCTCCGCTGCGGCACCGAAGTCCGCCCAGGTCGTCACGGTTCCGGTCGGCGCCAAGCAGGGCTGAGCTTCGCCTTTCACGCGGTTTCCGCACACGTTTCTACGCAGTCGCATTCAAAATTACAGGTTAGAGGTGCAAGGCCATGTCCTACGCAGCCACCCATGATCAGCACGACGATCACCACGGCGCGCCGAAAGGTTTCTTCCAGCGCTGGTGCATGTCCACCAACCACAAGGACATCGGCACGCTGTACCTGATCTTCGCGCTGACGATGTTCTTCATCGGCGGCAGCTTCGCGATGCTGATCCGCGCCGAGCTGTTCAAGCCCGGCCTGCAGCTGATGCAGCCGTATTTCTTCAACCAGCTGACCACCATGCATGCGCTGGTGATGATCTTCGGCGCGATCATGCCGGCCTTCGTCGGCCTCGGTAACTGGATGATCCCGCTGATGGTCGGCGCGCCGGACATGGCGTTACCGCGCATGAACAACCTGTCGTTCTGGATTCTGCCGTTCGCCTTCACCCTGCTGCTGTCCACTCTGTTCATGGCCGGTGGTGGCCCGGCCGGCGGCTGGACAATGTATCCGCCGCTGTCGCTGCAGAGCGATTCGCTGGCCTACGTGGTGTTCGCGATCCACCTGATGGGCATCAGCTCGATCATGGGCGCGATCAACATCATCGCCACCATCCTCAACATGCGCGCACCCGGCATGGAGCTGCTGAAGATGCCGGTGTTCGTGTGGAGCTGGCTGATCACCG
>DAIMGD010000233.1:0-4059 GCA_036724165.1 Rhodanobacter sp. | reverse complement strand
CCACGTTCTTCCTCAACCTGTTCTATCAGGCGCAGCTGAAGGCGATGCCGCCGAAGCTGCGCTCGGACGATGGCCGCCACGTGGTGATCCGGCCGCTGGCGTATTGCGGCGAAAGCGACATCGCCGCCTATGCTCTGAATGAAAATTTTCCGATCATCCCGTGCAACCTGTGCGGCTCGCAGGACAACCTGCAGCGCAAGGCGGTGCAGCGCATGCTGGCCGAGTGGGAGCAGTTGCAGCCCGGCCGCAGCGAGAACATTTTCCGCGCGCTGGCCCATGTGTCACCCTCGCACTTGGCCGATCGCACGCTGTTCGATTTCAGCCTGGGCGCGTCGCCGGCGGAAACGTCGACATGGATGGCCGACGCAGCGGATGAGACCGCGGCCGCGCAAGCTTGAACACCCCGCCTTACCTTTCCACACCACCTGCCGAGTAATCACCGTGTCCTTCTTTGCATCCGTTGAAATGGCGCCGGGCGATCCGATCCTGGGTCTGACCGAGACCTATCTGGCCGATCCGCGTCCGGGCAAGATCAATCTGGGCGTGGGCATCTACATCGACGAGCAGGGCCGCATCCCGCTACTGCCGACGGTGCACGAAGTGGAGCAGGCGCTGGTCGCGGCCGGCAAGCCGCGCGGCTACCTGCCGATCGACGGCCTGGCGGCGTACAACCGGCTTACCCAGCAATTGCTGTTCGGTGCCGAATCGCCGCTGCTGGCAGCCGGTCGGGTGGCCACCGCGCAGACCATCGGCGGCAGCGCGGCATTGCGCGTGGCGGCGGATCTGTTGAAGCAGGTGGCTGGCGCCGGCGCGAAGATCGCGATCAGCAACCCGAGCTGGGGCAACCATCACGTGGTGTTCCGCACCGCCGGCTTCGAGCTGCTCGACTATCGCTATTACGACCCGGCCAGCCATGGTCTGGACTTCGCCGGCATGCTGGAGGATCTGGGCAAGCTGGAGCCGGGTACGGTGGTGCTGCTGCACGCGTGCTGCCACAACCCGACAGGCGTGGACCTGGATGCGGCGCAATGGCAGCAGGTGATCGCGCTGTTGCAGGAACGCCGGCTGCTGCCCTTCATCGACATGGCCTATCAGGGCTTTGACAAGGGTATCGAGCAGGACGCCACTGCGGTGCATTTGCTGGAGGCATCCGGGATCGAGGCGTTCGTGGTCGCCAACTCGTACTCCAAGTCGTTTTCTCTGTACGGCGAGCGGGTCGGCGCGCTGTCGATGGTCGGCGCCGATCGTGACGAGGCAGCGCGGCTGCTGTCGAAGATCAAGCAGACCATTCGTGCGAACTATTCCAGTCCGTCCACGCATGGCGCCAGCCTGGTCGCCGGCGTGCTCGGCAGTGTCGAGCTGCGCGCGCGCTGGGAGCAGGAACTGGGCGAGATGCGTTCACGCATCCACGCGATGCGCGCGGGCTTTGTCGACAAGCTGGCCGCACTTGGCGCGCCAGATTTCAGCTTCATCAACAAGCAGGCCGGCATGTTCTCCTATTCGGGCCTGAGCAAGGCGCAGGTGCACCGGCTGCGCGACGAGTACGCGATCTACGCGCTCGACAGCGGTCGCATCTGCGTGGCCGCACTCAACCGCAGCAACCTCGACACCGTGGCCGCCGCCGTGGCGGCCGTCAGCGGCTGATCGCGGCGGGCCAATCATCACGCAGTCATTCCGGCTTGCGCCGGAGTGACCATCAAGCAAACCCGCCTTCGGGCCGCACCTCATCCGGATATTGAATGTTCTTTCGCAATCTCACGCTGTTCCGCTTTTCCCCCACCGTGGCCACCGATCTGAACCGACTCGACGAAGCGCTGGCCGAACACCGGCTGCGGCCGTGCGGGCCACTGGAGATGTTCACCAAGGGTTTCGTGCCGCCGGTCGGTCGCGGCGAGGCCGAGCCGCTCACGCATACGGTGAAGCAGTGCACCCTGCTCACCGTCGGCGGCGAGGACAAACTGCTGCCGGCCGCCGTGATCAACGACGAATTGCATCGCAAGGTGCAGAAGATCGCCGAAGAGGAAGGCCGCAAGGTCGGCGGCCGCGAGCGCAAGCGGATCAAGGAGGACCTGCTGACCGAGCTGCTGCCGCGCGCGTTCGTGCGCAACTCGCGCATGTCGGCCTATGTCGACAGGAAAAACGGCTGGCTGGTACTGGACACCTCCAGCCGCAAGTCGGCCGAGAACGCGTTGACCCAGATCCGCGAGGCGCTGGGCAGCTTTCCGGCGGTGCCGCTGGCACCGGAGGAAGGCCCACGCGTGCTGATGACCGACTGGCTGGCCACTGGCAACCTGCCCGCCGGGCTGGCCCTGGGCGACGAATGCGAGCTGCGCGACCCGGCCACCGCCACCGGCGCGATCGCCCGCTGCCGCCGGCAGGATCTGGACGCCGAGGAGGTCAAGGAGCACCTGCGCAACGGCAAGCAGGTGTTTCTGCTGGGGCTGACCTTCGACGATCGCATCAGCTTCGTGCTGGGCGAGGACCTGATCATCCGCAAGCTGAAGTTCCTGGATGTGGTGATGGACGAGCTGGGCGACAGCCAGCAGGACGCCCAGGCCGAGCTGGACGCCAGTTTCGCCCTGCTGACGCTGGAACTGGAGCGGTTGCTGGGCAAGCTGGAGGAATGGTTCGGCCTGCCGCGGCCCGCGGAAAGCTGAACAAAAAATCCACACCACAAGGCATCCGGGCACGGCATACTGATCATCCGCCTGCTTTCCGGAGCAGCGGATCCCATTGCAGAAAACACTTGGCCGAGGTACGACGGCAGGCTCATGGCGCAGCATCTGGAAGGCGACTGGCTGGAACTGGCGACGGTGGGCGGCAGCATCATCCGCGTGCTGAAAGCCGCCCATCCACGCGCGCGCCGGCTGCGCCTCACCGTCACGACCAAGGGCGCGCGGGTGACCTATCCCAACGGCACCCACCCTGCCCAGGTCAATGCTTTCCTGCGCAGTCACGCCGAGTGGCTGGAGCAGAAGCTCGACGAGCTGAACCTGATCGTGAAGCCGCTGCCGCCGTTGCGCGTGGGCTATCCGTGCACATTCCCGTTGCGCGGCGAGCTGGCCGAGCTGGACTGGGCGGAAGGCGTCTATCCGAAGATCGAATCGCACGAGACCGGACTGACCCTGGTGATCCCGCGGCCGCATACCCGCGCATTGCCGATCGCGCGCGGCCTGCTCGCCTCGCATCTGGAAGCGCTGATCCGCCGCGATGTCTCGCGCTGGCTGGCCAGTTACGTGCCGCAGCTCGGGCTGGCGCCGACGTCGCTGCGGATCCGTCCGATGAAAAGCCTGTGGGGCAGCCTGGATACCCGCGACCGGATCAATCTCGATCTGGCGCTGGCGCTGGCACCGCCGGCGGCATTGCGCTACGTGCTGGTGCACGAGCTGTGTCATCTCAAGGTACGCAATCATTCGCCGCGGTTCTGGGCGCAGGTCGAGCACCTGTTTCCGGACTGGCGCGAGCAGCGCGACTGGCTGCGCCAGCATGGCGCGATCCTCAAGTCGGAACTCGATCGGTTGATCGACGACGTCGCCGATTGAGGGAGCACCGCTGGATGACCGGTTGAAGCAAAACTTCCGCGGTTGGCGCTCGATCGGCTGGGTCGGCCAGCGGTCGGAAAGCCAGGGAATCGGGCATCTCGTACGACAGCGTCACGCAGGGGTGATCATGCAACTCTCTTTCACGACATTGGCAGTGGCGGCGTGGCTGTTCTTCCTGGGCTACTGGTTGTGGAGCGCGCGCCGGTTGAAGCAGCCCAGCCGTGCGGAGCCGGCGCTGCCGCGCTTCTTCAAGTACTGGTTGCCGATCATCCTGGCGATCGTCCTGATGTGGCCGACCGCGTGGTTCGAGGGCACCGTGCTGGGTCGCCGCTTCCTGCCGGACAGCTATTGGCTGGCGCTGTGTGGCCTGCTGCTGATCGTGGCCGGCGTTCTGTTCGCCTGCTGGGCGCGCTACATCCTGGGCAGCAACTGGAGCAGCGAGGTGCAGCTCAAGCAGGATCACGAACTGATCGAGCGCGGGCCGTATCGCTACGTGCGCCACCAGATCTACACCGGC
>DAIMGD010000232.1:0-4095 GCA_036724165.1 Rhodanobacter sp. | reverse complement strand
CTCGATCAGGAACTGGATCAGCGAGATGGGCTTCATGTCGGGTCCGTGGCAGAAGGAACACATATTGTCCCGGCTGCGGCTGAACCGCGCCAGCGGCAGCAAGAGCCGTCATTCCGGCCTGCGCAGGAATGACGAGCGGGGTGACCGCTACTGACACTACGTTGGCAGCAGGGACTGCGCATGCTGCACCTCCATAGCGGAGGGATACGACATGCGCGATACGGTTTATTTCCTGGTGTTCGACGGCTTTGCCGACTGGCAGGCCGCGCTGGCGTTGTGCGAGATCCGTCGCCCCGGCGACTGGCGGGTGCAGACGGTGGGTTTCTCGATGGCACCGGTGGTATCGACGGGCGGCCTCTCCGTGCAGCCGGAGCTGCCGCTGGCGCAGCTCGACTTCCGGCGTGCGGCACTGCTGATCGTGCCCGGCGGCCACCTGTGGCTTCGCGGCGAAGGCGAGCCCGCCGTGGCCGCGATCCGCCATCTGCACGCGGCCGGTGCACCGGTGGCCGGTATCGACAGCGGCGTGCTGGCGCTGGCCCGCGCGGGCCTGCTCGATGATTGCCGCCACACCGGCAACTGGCCCGGCCAGATCGCCAGTCAGGTGCCCGGCTATGCCGGTGCCGATCAGTACGACGGCGAACTGCTGGCCGTCAGCGACGGCGGCACGATCACCGCCAGTCACCTCGGCAGCCTGGAGTTCGCCCGCGAAGTGATCCACACGCTGGACCTGTACAGCCCCAGCGACCGTGAACACTGGTACCGCCTGTTCAAGCACGCCCAGCTGCCGCCATGGTGCGTCGGCGAAGCGCTGGCCGCGTGAGGAGATCAGCATGCATCCGATCCTGCACCGCGCCCTGAAGGCGTACCGTCCGCTGTACCTGCATGGCCTGCTGCGGGATGGGCAGTACCACTGGCCGGCGGCCGCTGCGCAGAATGAACCCTCGCTGCCCACGCGTTCAATTCGCCGGCGCACACTGTTGCTTGCGTTGACCGGCCTGCGTCATCACCTGTTTTCCCCGCGGAGCCCACCATGACCACCACGACATCACCACGCGTCAGCTTCTTCCATGCGCCGCAGAGCCGCTCGGCCGGCACGCGCGCGCTGCTGGAGGAGCTCGGTGCCGACTACGACCTGCACGCGCTGAACCTGAAGGCCGGCGAGCAGCGCCAGCCGGCGTACCTGGCGATCAATCCGATGGGCAAGGTGCCGGCGATCCGCCATGGCGATGCGCTGATCACCGAACAGCCGGCGGTATTCATGTATCTGGCCGATCTCTATCCCGCGGCGAAGCTGGCGCCGCCGATCGGTGATCCGCTGCGCGGCCCGTATCTGCGCTGGCTGGTGTTCTACGGCTCATGCTTCGAGCCGGCACTGATCGACAAATCCATGCAGCGAGCGCCGGCCGGGCCATCGACCTCGCCGTACGGCGACTTCGACACCATGCTGAAGACACTCACCGACCAGCTGGAGCAGGGCCCGTACCTGCTCGGCGACCGCTTCAGCGCGGCCGACGTGCTGTGGGGCACGGCACTGAACTGGACCACCATGTTCAAGCTGGTGCCGGAACTGCCGGTGCTCCGCGCGTACATCGACCGGGTGATCGCCCGTCCGGCGATCCAGCGCGCGGCGGCAAAGGATGAAGCACTGGCGGCCACGCAGGCGGGCTGAGTGTGAGCAGTGCGACATGCGGTGGTCTGACCTGATGCGGCGCGCCGCGATGAGCCGAAGCAGGCGTGACGTTCGGCGCTGTTCGCGATTGCCGGGCTCGGCGATGATAGCCGGATGCGTCGCGCCGATCGCCTGTTCCTCATCATCCACGCCCTGCGCGGGCGGCGTACGGCACTGCGCGCGCGCCAGCTCGCCGAGACGCTGGGCGTCTCCCTGCGCACGGTCTATCGCGATGTGGCCGACCTGCAGCGCTCCGGCGTGCCGATCGAGGGCGAGGCCGGGGTCGGCTATGTGTTGCGCAAGGGTTCGGACATCCCTCCACTGATGTTCAGCGCCGCCGAACTGGAGGCGCTGGTGGTCGGTTCGCGTTTCGTGCGCGCATTCGCCGGCACCCAACTGGCCGAAAGCGCGCAATCGGCGCTGCTGAAGATCGAGGCGGTGCTGCCGCCGGAGTTGCGCGAGCGCGCATCGCGCACGCGGATCTTCGCCCCGGTCTGGCGCGATCAGTACCGCGATGATTTCGCCGCGTTGATCGATCGGCTGCATGCGGCGATCGTCGGCAACCAGGTGCTGCAGCTGGACTATCGCGACGAGAATGGCAGCGCCAGCAGGCGCGAGGTCGAACCGCTGTGCCTGTCGTTCTGGGGCGGCAAGTGGACCTTGGGTGCATGGTGCCGGCTGCGCCAGGATTTTCGCAATTTCCGTCCGGACCGGATCGACGCCAGCACGCCGAGTGGCGAGATCTTCGTCGAAACCAGCGAGCGCAGCCTGGCCGGCTACCTGCGCGCAGTCGGGGTCGACCGGCTCGACCTGAACTAGTGGCCGGCAACGCTCATTCCGGTGGCGATTTGCTCGGCCACCAGGTCCAGCCGTGCTGCCGGCCGTGCATGCCGGCGTCGCGACAAGAGTAGGCTGGCACGCTTCAGTAGCGAAGGCTCGACCTCATGTATCCACATCATCCGGTGTTGCCGGTGGCCCCGGCCGATCTGCATCCCACCCAGCTCACCGTCGGCTATGCCGAAGTGACTGCCAAGCGGGCGGAGTGGGAGCAGCTCGGCAAGAAGAAGCGCAGGCAGCTGTTGGAGCGACACTGGTTTCCCGGCGTACTGGGACCGAAACGGGACGCTTACATCGTTGATCACCATCACCTGGGCCTGGCCTTGCTGGAGGAGGGCGTGCAAAGCGTGCCGGTGATGGTGCTGCGTGATTTTTCGTACCTGTCGCCCACCGAGTTCTGGCGTGCGATGGAGTTCTATCACTGGGCGCATCCCTACGATGCAGCCAATCAGCGTCGCGACTACAGCGCCTTCCCGCGCAGCCTGCCGGAGTTGCAGAACGATCCCTACCGCAGCCTCGCTGCACGCGTGCAATCCGCCGGTGGCTATGCCAAGGACGCCATTCCCTATGCCGAATTCATGTGGGCAGGCTTTCTGCGCGAGCGCCTGAAACTGCGCAAGGACGAAACGCCATCGGCGAAACTGGTCGCGCGCGCCGTGACGCTGGCGCACAGCAGTGAAGCCGGTTATCTGCCTGGCTGGAGCGGCGAGGTTTGAATCGCGCGGCAGCCATCAGTCCTATTGCATCCGTCCGTGATGAGTGGAATGGTCATGCGTTGCCGTCAGGCGACCGCCGCGTGCCTGCCGTGACCGTGCTGCGCCAGGGGATTCCAGTGAACAAGACCATGATGATTGCCCGGCTGGGCGCATTCGCCATCGCGGCCAGCTGCATGCCGCTGCATGCCGCCAGCGCGACCCCGGCCGGCGCCGGCGCCGCCACGGCGACTGCGGATGCCCGCTTCAAGGATGTCTACAGCACCGAATGGGCATGGCGCACCGGCAAGGCCGGCGTCAGCGCGTCGGGCGAGGCACAGCCGAATGATGGCCGGCTCGACGATGTCGATGCAGCCAGCCAGCAACAGCGGCTGGATTACTGGCAACACGTGCTCAAGCAGCTGGATGGCATCGACGCGTCGCAGCTGTCGCCGGCCAATCGCGTCAACTACGCCGTCTATCACGAGCAGATCGGCAACTTCGTCGCCGACCAGCGCTTCAAGAACTGGCAGATGCCGTTCAACAGCGATTCTGCGTTCTGGTCCGACATCGGCTACCAGCTCGAAGGCGACAAGCTGCGCACGGCGGATGACTATCGCAAGTATCTGGATCGCCTCGCCGAGATTCCGGCCTATGTCGACCAGCAGATCGCCAATATGCAGGCCGGCCTGCGGCGCGGTTTCAGCGTGCCGCGCGCGGTGCTCGGCGGTCGCGACGCCTCGATCGCCGCCGTCGCCGAGCTGAAGGATCCGACCCAGAGCAGTTTCTATGCGCCGTTCAAGCAGCTGCCGGCCTCGATCCCGGCCGATCAGGCACAGGCCCTGCAGGGCCGTGCCCTGCAGGGCATCCGCGACGACGCGATTCCGGCCTACGCGA
>DAIMGD010000231.1:0-4097 GCA_036724165.1 Rhodanobacter sp. | reverse complement strand
TGACGACGCACTCTTCCTCGCCCTTGAGCCACTTCCACGCATCGCCCATCGCGGCGAGCGAGGCCGGCGTGATCTCGAAGGTTTCCATGTTCATGAAGTGCCACACGCGATCCTTGCCGATGCCGTCGATGAACGAAAGCTGCATGTCGGTATCGGTGGCATCGGCTTCCTCGAAGGAGTCGCTGGACTTCAGCGTCTGCTCGGTGGTGCGGCCGTCCTTCAGGTTGCGGATGCGGATGCGGGTGAACGCCTGGCCCTTGCCCGGCTTGACGAAATCCGCTTCGGTGATGAGCCACGGATCGCCGTTGTGGATGATCTTCCTGCCCGTTTTGACGTCATTGAGGCCAAGGGTCGCCATGCGCTATCTGCTCCGGAGTCACTACGCCTTATGGGCGGTAGAATGAATATGTCACGGGCTTCAGCGCCCGCTCCAAGGCCGATCATGATAACCGCAAGCCCCCATTCCCGCCTATTGTCGACTGCGCCCGGCTGGCGCGAGCTGTGGCGGGATGCCATCACCGACGCCGGGGAACTGCTGCGGGCGGTGGGACTCGGTGATCGGACTGACCTGCTGCCGGTCGACGATGCCGGCTTCGCCTTGCGCGTTCCGCGTGGATTCGTCGCGCGGATGCGCCGCAACGATCCGACCGATCCGCTGCTGCTGCAGGTGCTTCCGCAACGGGTCGAGCACGACCAGGTCGAGGGTTTCACTATGGATGCCGTGGGCGACATGGCGTCCAGGGCCGGACACGGCATCCTGCACAAGTACGATGGTCGTGCGCTGCTGATCGCCAGCGGCAGCTGTGCGGTGAACTGCCGTTATTGCTTCCGCCGGCACTTCCCCTATGGCGAGGAGATCGCCGCCGCCTCGCAGTGGCGCGATGCCCTGGCCCACGTGAAAGCCGACCCATCGATCCGCGAGCTGATCCTGTCCGGTGGCGATCCCCTGACATTGGCCACGCACAAGCTCGGGGAATTGAGCCGCGGCCTGGCCGAGTTGCTGCAGGTGACCCGCCTGCGCATCCATACCCGCCTGCCGGTGGTGCTGCCCGAACGGATCGACGATGCCTTCGTCGCCTGGCTGGCCGCGTTGCCACAGCAGAAAGTCGTGGTGCTGCATGCCAACCACGCCAATGAACTGGACGCCAGCGTCGATGCCGCCTGCGCCCGCCTGCGCGATGCAGGCGCCACGCTGCTCAACCAGTCGGTATTGCTGCGCGGGATCAATGACGATGCCGAGGTACTGGCCGAGCTGTCCGAACGGCTGTTCGCTGCTGGCGTGCTGCCCTACTACCTGCACCAGCTCGACCGGGTGCAGGGCACGGCCCATTTCGAAGTGGACGATGCCCGCGCCATGGCGCTGATGGAGGCGCTGCGCGCGCGGCTGCCCGGTTACCTGGTACCCAGACTGGTGCGTGAGGTGGGCGGCGACGCCTCCAAGCGCCCCCTGTGAACAGGGCGGCGATCATCCTTGCGCGGTTTTCTGCTGGCGGCCGCTGGCCGAATCCGTTACAAACACCGCTGACAGACAGTCATCACGATAGACTCGTCCAGCCAGCGATGATCAACGGACAGCTCGACGCCTCATGAAAAAAGACTATGTCATCAAGATCCTCTTCATCGAGAAATCGCTGGAAGAGGCGGAACAGATCATCTCCCTGCTACGCAATACCGGCATCGCCGTGCGTCCGGCACGCGCCACCAATATCGAGCAGTTGAAGGTCGCGGCGAACGAGCTGGAACCGGATATCGTGATGTTCGATCCCGGCGTGGAAACGCTGGAGTTGCGCGATGTCGTGCAATTGATGGACGCCAGCGGCCGTGACTATTCGTTGGTGGGCCTGGTCAACGTGATCGACAACCAGATCGTGGCCGACCTGTTCGTGGCTGGAGCTCGCGGAGTTGCCGCGCGCAGCCAGCCGAAACAGCTGATTACCGTGCTGCAACGCGAATTCGAGGCGCTGCAGACACGGCGTCAGGTGCGCCGTCTGGAAACCTCGCTGCGCGAATCGGAGCGCCGTTGCGACGCGCTGCTCGATTCTTCCACCGATGCGATTGCCTATGTGCACGAGGGCATGCATGTACGGGCCAATCAGGCCTACCTGGATACCTTCGGCTACGAAACTTTCGACGACCTGCTCGGGTTGCCGATGCTGGACATGATCGATTCGGCCAACGCGGATGAATTCAAGTCGCTGCTGAAGGGGCACGCCCGCCAGGAAAAACTGCCGACTCAGCTGGCAATCCGCGCCCGTCGCGCCGATGGCAACCACTTCGATGCCACGGTGGAATTTGCGCAGGCTACATTCGAGGGCGAGCCGTGCTTGCAGATCGTATTCCGTCGCCAGCTGGTCGATCCTGCCGTGCTGCAACAGCTGCAGCGCGATCCGGTCACCGGCCTGTTCAACCGGGCGCGCATGCTTGAATGCGTCGATCACGCGGTATCCGCTGCGGCGAATGGCAAGAAAGGCCAGTCCCTGCTATTGATCGAGCCGGACAACTGGGCGTCCTTGGTGGCGGGCATCGGCCTGGGCAAGGCCGACGAGCTGCTGGCCGGTTTCGCCGACCGTATTCGCATGCTGCTCGGCGCCGAAGATGTCGCCGGCATGCTCGCCGAACACACTCTGGGCGTGGTGCTGGATTCGCGCCAGGACGAAACGATCAGGGAGTGGATTACCAAACTTCAGCACAGTGTCAGCAACGAGATTTTCGATGCCGGCGCCCGCTCGATCACCGTCACCGCCAGCATCGGCGGCAGCCTGCTGGGCGAAAAGAACGCCAATGCCGAACTGCTGCTCAACCAGGCCAGTCAGGCACTGCGCAACGCGCAAAGCCTCGGCGGCAGCAAGGTGGAACTGCACGATCCTTCCGCCCGTGAAAAGGCCGACGACGAGCGTGATCGCTACTGGCTGGACCTGCTGCAAGACGCCTTGGCAAAGGACGGCCTGATCCTCTATCACCAGCAGACCATCAGCCTGCAGGATGCCGAGGGTGACTATTCGGAAATCCTGCTGCGCATGAACGGACCGCAGGGCGAGGTGCTGCCAGGCTTCTTCATGCCGATCGCCGAAAAGCACAACCTCAACAGTGCGATCGATCGCTGGGTCCTCGACAAGGCCATCGGCGCCCTGCAGGCCCGCGAAAGCCAGGGTCTGCAGACCACGTTCTTCATCAAGCTCACCGCCGCTTCATTGCAAGACGACACGTTGCTGCCGTGGCTGGGCGAGCGGCTCGACCAGGCCGCACTGAAACGCGGCCACATCGTGCTGGAAATGACCGAGAGCAAGGTGATGACGCTGCTGCGCCCCGCGCAGGAATTCGTCAACGGCTGGAAGAAACTCGGTGGCCAGTTCGCGTTGGAGCAATTCGGTTCCGGCCTGAACTCGTTCCAGTTGCTCAACCACATTGACGCGGAATACCTGAAGATCGACCGCAGCTACATGGCCGAACTGCCACAGCATCCCGAAAATCAGAAAAGGGTGGCCGAACTCTGCCAGCAGGCGCGTGAACTGAAGCGCCAGACGATTGCGGAGTGGGTCGAGGACGCCACCAGCACGTCGCTGTTGTTCGCCTGCGGCGTGGACTTTGTGCAGGGAAATTTCCTGCAGCAGCCGCAACGCCTGGCGTGATTGCCTCAGGCCACGGGACCCGTCGCCAACTGAATACTCCGGCTGAACAATCATGTTCCGGCAACAAAAAACCCGCGGATCGCTCCGCGGGTTTTTCATGAGACGAGCACATCTGCCAGCCTGATTACTCGGCGGCGGCAGCCGCCTTGGCAGCGGCCTTGGACACAGCCTTGGCAGCGGCAGCGGCGGCGACGTCTTCCTTGATGCGGGCAGCCTTGCCTTCCAGACCACGCAGGTAATACAGCTTGGCGCCGCGCACCTTGCCCTTGCGCTTGACGGTCACCGAATCGATCGCCTGGCTGTGCGCCTGGAACACGCGCTCCACGCCGGTGCCGTGCGAGATCTTGCGCACCGTGAAGGCCGAATGCAGGCCGCGGGTGCGCTTGGCGATGACGATGCCCTCGAACGCCTGCACGCGCTCGCGGTTGCCTTCCTTCACCTTGACGTTGACCACCACGGTGTCGCCGG
>DAIMGD010000230.1:0-4097 GCA_036724165.1 Rhodanobacter sp. | reverse complement strand
ATACTCGGTATAGATCCCGATCGACGAGAACACGGTGTTGCGCAGGGCGTGGTTGCGCGTGGTCATGCGCTGTGCATCAGCAGGGCCACCACAATGAACAGCAGCATGATCGACCCCAGCGAAATCAGCAGCCAGCGCCAGCCATCGCTGGCCAGGCTGAAACCGGCAAGCCCGGGAAAGCGGCGACGCACCCCGACGAAGTAGCCCACCACCACGGCAATCAGCAGGTACATCACGATCATGTAGCTGCGACTGAGGAAGAATGCCGCGGCAAACATGCCGCACAGCGACAGCAGCAGGGTCAGCGCAATCGAGCGCTCGCGTTCCCACTCGCCGACTGCGGCGCGCGCGCCGGTCTTTTTCGCCGGGCCGGGGACGCTGGCGATGCCACCGGCCGGTTCGACGCGATGGCGCAGCACACGCAGCGTCATCGCAAAGCTGTAGCCGACAAAAGCCAGCCACAGGATGTAGCCGAAGAACCCGGTCTCGGCCAGCACCAGCACGAACGAGTTGTGCGCGGTCAGATAGTTGTAGTCGGTGAAGTTGCCGGCACCCACGCCGAACACCGGATGGGACAGGAACATGTGCAGCCCTTCGTACCACGCGTCCACGCGCCCGAAGGCGGAGGACTCGTCGACATCCAGGTCCTGCACGCGCGACGGCAGCATCATCATCCCCATCATGCCCACGCTGCTGAGCAGCAGCGCTATCAGCAAGCCGCGCGTGCGCCACAGATAGACCGCGCCGATCACCATGACCGCGAGAAAGGCGCCGCGCGAATTGGTCAGGTAGATGCCGTACAGCAGCAGCGCCGCACCAGCCAGCCAGAAGATCCGCCCCAGGAATCCGCCGCGCGCGCTCAGGTACAGCGCCATCGGCAGGGTCGCGACGAACAGCAGGCCGAGATCGTTGGGGTCGTTGAAGATGCCCACGTACTGGATGCGGCTGTCCTCGGACAGGCCCATGCCGGTCCAGCCGATCCCGTGAATGAACTGATCCACGCCATGCAGCGCCAGCACCATCGCGCACAAGACGAACACGGCGAAGGCGATCACCACCCGCCGGCGGTTCGCGGCGATCGTGGTGGCCAGTACGAAGAACGCGATCACCGCCGGGCCGAATTTCACCAGCTGATCCAGCGCACCACCGCTCCAGCTGTTGGCTACTTCGGAGAGCATCAGCGCCAGCAGGAACACCGGCAGGAGCAGGAACTGCGGCGCCGCGAATGTCTTGCTGGACGAACCCAGCCAGAACAGGAAGGCCAGCACCAGCACCACCGGCAAGATCGGGATGCCGGTCAGTCCGGGCAGATAGTCCTGCGGCCGGATGATCGTGAGTGCCAGGTAGAGCAGGCTCAGGACGAACATGTGCGGTCCGGCGCAACCGTATCGACACGGCTCATGGTGGGGTAACCCATCAATTCGGGCAGGGTAAGCATGGCCGCGAACCAGCCCGTGCCCATCACCCGCTCGACCGGCAACCGGTAAAGCGCGTAGCGGTTCGGCACTGATCGCGGATTGGTGCCGCAGATATAGCTGCAGGCCGCGAGATAGCCGGCGGCCCGGGTCGCCGCCATGACCCGTTCGTCGAACGCCAGGTCGCCACCGACCGGATACGACAGCAGCCGCGCCGGCGCGTTGAGCTCGCGTTCGATCGTGGCCTTGGAATCCAGCAGTTCCCCTTCCAGCTGCTGCTGCGGCAGCTTCGCAAGCATGCGGTGGCGCACCCCGTGCGAGCCGATCTCGAAGCCGGCCGCGTGCATCTCGCGCAGCTGATCCCAGTTCATCGGACGGCAGTCCGGATGGCCGGCCTCGTGCGGCATCCGCCATTCCTGTTCGAGCCGGGCGATCATCGCCGACTGATTGGCGACCTCGGTGTCCTTCATCATGCGCAGCACGTGGCTGGCGAGATTCCGACGTTCGTTGCGCCGGGCCGGCATCGGCAGATCCATGCCCAGTTCGGGCAGCACCAGCCGCTGCAGCGTGGACGCCAGGATCATGTGCACCAGCCAGTCATAGGCAAACGGCCGGCCGGTATCAATATGCGCCGTGGAAACGAAGAAGGTGGCCGGGATGCCGAGTTCGCGCAGGACCGGATAGGCAATCCGATAGTTGTCGTCGTAGCCGTCATCGAAGGTCACCGCCACCGAATTGGCCGGCAGCCGCCTGCCCGCATCCAGCGTGGCGACGACCTCGGCCAGGCCGATCGGACGGAAGCGCCGCTTCAGCAGCAGCATCTGTTCGCGAAAGCCCGCGGCAGACGTGCTGACCAGGTCGAGGTCGAAGTCGAACGCGTTGGCGTCCGGCACGGTCAGCACGCGGTGGTAGGCGAGGATCCGCAGGTCGGGGCGCGCCCATGTCCGCGTCCGCTGCAGCACGCGCAGCAAGCCGCTGCGATAGCACAGTTCGCCCAATCGGCCACGAATGCCGGATCGCTGGATGCCGTCTTCTTCGTTGATCACCACAGGTGCAACCTCCGGTTGCGGACGAAAGCAATCAGCGCCTGTGCGGCAAACAGATTGAGATAGCAGAATGCCACGGCCAGCCGCATCGGCAACAGGCGTTCCGACGTCGGCATCCAGCGATCCAGCAGCACCAGTATTCCACCGGTCACCAGCGCCAGCAGGGTCAGCGCGCACACCCCGTGGCGCGTAGCCAGCGCGGCACTGCACACGCCGAGCAGCAGCAACAGCCATGGCGCCATCAGGCGCAGCAGCTTGTGACTGACGAAACGTCCCCACAGCGGATTGCGCCCTGGCCTCAGCAGCCACGGCGCCAGCTGCACCAGCTGGTAGTTGCCGGCCAGCGTGCGGATCTTGCGCAGGCGCTCCTGGAAAGGCTGTTGTGAAGGCCGGTCCCATGCCAGCGCCAGCGGTTCGAAAATCACCCGCCGCCCGGCCGCCGCGATACGCATCGGGATGAGCACATCATCCAGCACGGTGCCGGCCGGAAGTGGCTGGAACAGTTCGCGCCGCATCGCATACAACGCACCGGTGACGCCGACGGTCGATCCGGACCGGCTCTCCGCCTGGCGGATCAGCGTCTCGTAGCGCCAGTAGGCATCGACGCCCTGGGAAAATCCGCTACGCGCTTCGTGCAGGCGCAGTTCGCCACTGACCGCGCCCACGCTGGGATCGGCCAGATTGGCGGCCAGTTCGCGCAATGCCAGCGGATCGAGTTTCTGCCGCACATCGATCATCAGCAGCAGCTCTCCGCTGGCTGCCGCGACCGCATCGTTCAGACACGCGGCCTTGCCACGCCGCTGCGCGAACTCGAGTACCTGGATGCCCAGGCCGGAAAACTGCCGGCACTGTTCGGCGCTGTCGTCGAGGCAGCCGTCGCAGGCCACCACGATGTCCATCCGGTCCTTCGGATAATCCAGCGCGAGCAGATTCTCAAGCCTGGCACGAACCATCCCGGCGCCTTCGTGCACCGCGATCACCACCGTCACGGTCGGGGTGATCGCCAGCTTGCATACCCGTTGCGGAAACACCCGCGCCAGCCACCAGATGCACAACGGATAACCGGCAAACGTATAGGCGAGCAGCAGCAGCGACAGCCAGAAGATGCCATACACGAGCATGCTCATGCGCGACTCCACCGGCTCAGGTCGCGCATGTCAGCGCCATCCCAGGCGACCGCGCAGCCGCGCCAGCATCGATGGCCTGCGCGCGCTGCCACTGGCCGGCGACTTCGGCAACTCCGTCGCCAGCGAGGCCAGTGTGCCGGTGGCGATGTCCAGCAACGGCAGGCGCACCGACATCTCGCGCTGCACGCGGGTGGCGAATTCCACCGCGAGCAGCGAATGGCCGCCCAGGTCAAAGAAATTGTCGCTGCCGCGGACATCCACGATGCCGATCAGCTCGCGCCAGATCGCCGCCAGATATTCCTCGCGCGGATCGGCCAGCGGCACCGGCTTCACCGCGTCGCCCGGATCCGTCGATGGCACATGCTGCACCGCCATTGCCGCCGCGGGCAGCGGCAATGCCTGGCGGTCGAGCTTGCCATTCGGCGTCATCGGCAGCGCCGCCAGCCATTCGAGCTTGTAGGTGTAGTGCGGCGAGTCGAGGCTGCGGCCGTTCGGCACGTACAGCGACC
>DAIMGD010000229.1:0-4103 GCA_036724165.1 Rhodanobacter sp. | reverse complement strand
ATGTGGAAGTCCTAGCCGATCTATTCGGGCGTGGTCGATGCGATGGTGGAATGGTGGTACGGCCACAACGCGGTGGCGTTTTTCCTGACCGCCGGTTTCCTCGGCATGATGTATTACTTCGTACCGCGGCAGGCGCAGCAGCCGTTGTGGAGCTACCGCTTCTCGATCGTCAATTTCTGGGCGTTGATCTCGGTGTACATGTGGGCCGGCGCGCATCACCTGATGTACACCGCCTTGCCGGACTGGGTGCAGTCGGTGGGCATGGCCTTCTCGCTGATCCTGCTGATGCCCAGCTGGGGTTCGGCGGCCAACGGCCTGATGACTTTCAACGGCTCGTGGTGGCGACTGAAGAGTGACCCGGCCGCGAAGTTCATGGTGCTGTCGCTGGTGTTCTACGCCGCGGCCACCCTCGAAGGCTCGATGATGGCAATCAAGACGGTGAACTCGCTGTCGCATTACACCGACTGGACCATCGCGCACGTGCATTCGGGTGCGGTCGGCTGGGTGGCGATGATCACCATCGGCTCGCTGTATGCGATGGCGCCGCGCGCACTGGGCCGTCCGGCCATGCATTCGCACCGCGGCATGGAGTTGCACTTCTGGCTGCACACCGTGGGCCTGCTGCTGTACGTCGGCTCGATGTGGATCGCCGGGGTCACCGAAGGCCTGATGTGGCGCGCCACCAATGCCGATGGCTCGCTCACCTATGCCTTCATCGACAGCCTGATCGCGATCAAGCCGATGTATGTGATCCGCTGGCTGGGCGGCGTGCTGGTGCTGTCGGGCATGGTGGTGATGGCGTGGAACCTGTGGCACACCGCCGCGGATGCGCGCGCCCGGCTGATCAAGCCGATTCCGGTGCCGATCCCCGAGCCGGTGCCGCATCAGGTGCCCGCCCCGTTGCCGGCCGCAGGCTAGGACCCCGACATGGCATACAAGCATTTCGAAGTGATCGAGAAACATGCCGGCCTGCTCGGCGTGCTGATCGCGATCATGATCTCGATCGGCGGACTGGCCGAGATCACCCCGCTGTTCATGGAGGCCCACGCGGTGAAGGCGCCCATCGGACTCAAGCCTTACGATCCGTTGCGGCTGGCCGGCAAGGACATCTACGTGCGCGAGGGCTGCTACCTGTGTCACTCGCAGATGATCCGCGCGCTGCGCGCCGAGACCCAGCGCTACGGCCACTACTCCACCGCCGAAGAGTCGGTCTACGACCGGCCGTTCCTGTGGGGTTCCAAGCGCACCGGACCGGATCTGGCGCGCGTGGGCGGCAAATACTCCGACGACTGGCAGCGCATGCATCTGCAGAACCCGCGCCAGCTGGTGCCGCAATCCAACATGCCTGGTTATCCATGGCTGGACAACAGCAAGCTGGACATCGACGACATCCAGGCACGCATGCGCACGCTGCGACGGCTGGGTGATCCCTACAACGATGCCGACATCGCCAGCGCTAGGACCGCACTGGCCGGCAAGACCGAGATGGATGCGCTGGTTGCCTACCTGCAGGGCCTGGGCATCCTCAACGAACCGACGCCAGCGGTACCGGTACCCGCCGGACACGGAGGCACGCCATGAACCCGCTATGGGGCGAGCTTGCCGGCGCCATCGCGCTGCTGCTGATGATCACCTTCATCGGCATCTGGATCTGGGCTTGGCGCAAGCGCCACCAGCGGGTGTTCCAGCGCATGGCCCGGCTGCCCCTGGAAGAGGATGAAACGCTGGAAGAGGATGAAACGGATGCGCGTGCTGACGCAGACAAGGCGCGGGAGGATCGCCGATGAGCGCGCACTGGTCGCTGTGGGTCATGTTCCTGGTGGTGCTCAACCTGAGCATCACCCTGTTCCTGTTCCTGTGGGGTCCGCGCACGAAGATCCCGACCCTGCCCGATGGAACCAGTGGCCACGTGTGGGCCCATGGCACCCTGCGCGAGGGCGTGCGGCCGCTGCCGCGCTGGTGGCTGGTGCTGTCGGCGAGCATGTTTGCCGCCGGTATCGGGTACCTGATTCTGTTTCCCGGGTTCGGCAACTTCAAGGGCGTGCTCGGCTGGACCGCGCACGGTGAACTGGCGCGTGACCAGGCTGCCAACAATGCGCCGCTGAACGATCTCATGCAGCGCTTCCGCCAATACCCGGTGGAGCAGTTGGCGAATGACTCGTCCGCCGTGCGCATCGGCCAGCGTCTGTTCGTGGACAACTGTGCGGCCTGCCACGGTCGCGGCGGCTATGGCAACGTGAAGCTGGGTGCGCCCAGCCTGATCGATGCCGACTGGCTTTACGGCGGCAGCGGCAACGACATCCTGGCCAGTATCCACGATGGCCGCGCCGGCATGATGCCGCCGTGGGCCAGCCTCGGCGAGGACAACGTGAAGAACCTCGCCCAGTACGTGCTGAGCCTGTCCGGTTCACCGCACGATGCGGCCAGGGCCGCCGCCGGCAAGCCGCTGTTCACCACTTGCGCGGCTTGTCACGGTCCCGAGGGCAAGGGCAATCCCGCACTGGGCGCGCCGAACCTCACCGATCACATCTGGCTGCATGGGGGCAAGCTGGCGGACATCGAACGCAGCATCGGCGGCGGTCGCCAAGGCAACATGCCGGCGTGGAGCAAGCGTCTGAGCGATGATGAAACCCGCGTACTCGCCGCCTATGTGTATCACCTGGCGCACCAGGGCGACGATGCCCGAAAACCCTGACCGCAAGCCTCGCGCCGGCGAATCGGCTGCGGCCTGGTATCGCCAGCCGGTGCTGTGGCTGGGCGCGCTGATTTTCGTCGGATCGATGGCAGGCTGCGTGTGGCTGATCGTGCAGGGGGCACGACACCCCGATGTCCCGCTGGATGCGCCGCACGCCGTGTTCGACGTGCCGACCAGCGCGCGCAGCAGTCACGGTACCTCGCCATGAGCACCTACGCGGCATGGGCCCAGCCCCAGCTTGCGGCGCAAGTGCTGCGCCCGCGCCGCGACGGCTGCAGCGAAATCGCGTTGCGCGTCGATCAACTGCACGATGCGCGACAGGTGCTGCGGCTGGAGCAGCTCATCCGTGCATTGCCCGGCGTGCGACGCGTCGCCATCGACGTGGCGGCGCAGCGCGTGCGCGTGCTGTGGGATGCGCAGTCCACCCCGCTGCCGGCCCTGCTCGAAGCCTTCGCCTTCGCGCGCTGCCATGCGCAACCGCTTCGGCACGCCAGCCTCGACGACACGCGCACGCGCGAAGCGCACGATGCGCTCAAACGTCTGCTGGTAGCCGGCATGTGCGTCATGCAGGTGATGACCTACGCGTTCGTGCTGTATATCGGCGTGGTCGATTTCGTCGACTTCACCACCCGCGGGCTGTTCCGCTGGCTGAGCCTGCTCACCACCATCCCGATCGTGTTCTACGCAGCCATTCCGTTCTACGCCGGCGCGCTGCGCGAACGGCGCGAACGCCGACTGGGCATCAACCTGCCGGTGGCGCTGGCAGTGCTGCTGGTGTTTCTCGCCAGCACGATCAGCACACTGCGCGGCAGCGGCGCGATCTACTTCGATTCAGTGGGCATGTTCGTGTTCCTGCTGCTCGGCGGACGTTATCTGGAACTGCGCGCGCGTCACCGCAGCGGCGCTCTCGGCGATGCGGTGATCGATGCCGCGCCGCTGCTGGCGGAGCGCCGGCGTGCCGACGGCGGCCTGGAAACCGTGGCCGCGATCGAGCTGCTCGCCGGCGATCGCGTGCATATCGCCGAGGGCAGCTCGGTGCCGGCCGACGGGATCCTGGAAAGTGCGCTGGCCGAAGTGGACGAGGCGCTGTTGTCGGGCGAATCGCAACCCATGCAGCGCCGACGCGGCGAGCGCCTGATCGCCGGCAGCGTGCTGCTCGCCGGTCCGGCCGAATTGCGCGTGGAACACAGCGGCGACGCCACCGCGGTGGCGCGGCTGGGTGCGCTCAGCACGCGCGCACGCCAGACGCGCAGCGCGGCGACGCCCGACGGCGATCGCGAGGCCGGCCGGTTTGTCGGCCGCGTGCTGCTGCTGACCGTACTCACCGCGACGGGCTGGCTGCTGGTCGATCCGGCGCGCGCATTCGAGGCGGCAATAGCCGTGCTGGTGGTCGCCTGTCCCTGCGCGT
>DAIMGD010000228.1:3111-4115 GCA_036724165.1 Rhodanobacter sp. | reverse complement strand
TGTTGACCTCGTAGCGGTGGCGGTGGCGCTCCGAGATCACCGGCTTGCCGCCGTTGCTGGCCTGCCATTGCATGCGTCCGCCATGCGGCGAATCGTGTTTGGTCAGCGTCACGTGATAGGCGCTGCCGGGCAGGATGGCGGCGTCGAAAAACTTCGTCACCGCATCAGCCAGTTGCGGGCTGTCGACGATGATGCCCATCTCGGTATTGAGCAGCTTGGAACGCGGATCCATGTTCATCGAGCCGACGAACACCAGTTGCTGATCCACCACGATCGCCTTGGCGTGCAGGCTGACGCCGGACGATGTGCCGGCCGCGGTGACCGGCTGTTCGACGCCGGCGGCGGGACGCAGCTCGTAGAGGTCGACGCCACCTTCGAGCAGCGCGCGCCGGTAACGGGCGTAGCCCGCATGCACGGCCGTTTCATCGTTGGAGGCCAGCGAATTGGTGAGTACCTTCACGGCCACGCCGCGCGAGACGAGGCCGCTGAGGTACTGCGTGCCGCGGTCGCCGGGAATGAAATACGGCGAGATCAGCAGCAGGTCATGCTGCGCCTGGTCGAGCATCGACTTGATCTGCGGGCCGATGCGCAGTGACCGTTCGTCTTCCTTGTTGGCCGCCTCGATCTTTTCCGGCTGGTCGGCGACCAGCATCGCCGAGCCCCAGAACCAGGCGCCGGGGCGATCCGCTGAAGGACCGTTGGGCAGTTCGTCCAGCGCCGTCTGTGCGTAATCGGTCTGTGCGAACTTGCGCGCGTCGTGGCCCAGATCCACGCGCAGCTTCGCCAGGTCGTAGTGACTGGCGCGCTTGCCGTGGAACGCCTTCACCGGGTAGGCGTCGTCGCAGTTCCAGTATTCGTCAAACGCGTGCGATACGTCCTGCACCACCGGGCCGATCGCGATCAGGTCGAGGTCGCGGAAATTGGTGTCTTGACCGGCGTCGAAATAGGCGTCGCCGATGTTCCGCCCGCCGACGATGGCCACGTTGTTGTCCACGATGTACGAC
>DAIMGD010000228.1:0-3101 GCA_036724165.1 Rhodanobacter sp. | reverse complement strand
GTGCGCGTCCAGCACGAACTGCAGCGCCTTGGACGGCATCGACGGATTGCGCGTCTTGAACGGGTTGAACAACCGTACCTTGATGTTCGGATGCGCATCGAGCGCACTGAGCATGTCGATGTTGCTGCTCGCGCTGATGTCGTCGAGCAGGATGCGCACCCGCACGCCGCGATCCGCCGCCGCCAGCAACCGCTGCGCCACCAAGCGGCCGGTCGCGTCGTTGTTGAAGATGTAGTACTGCAGGTCGATCGAATGCTGCGCATGGTCGGCCAGCACGATCCGGCTCATCAGCGCATTGTTGCTGCGCGTGAGCAGGCGGAAGCCGGACTTGTCGAGGTGCTGATCCACTACCGAGCGGATGTAGCGCGCGCTCGGCGTGGTGGCGGTTGGCGCCAGCGCGGTCGATGGCCGCTTGACGAAATCGGTACGCATCGTCGAACAGGCGCCAAGCGCCAGTACGGCAATCGCGATTGCCACGATGACGCCTGTTCGCCGCTGGATGAATTTCAAGTCGCCACCCCTGTCTGGACCGTAATCTGCACTGCTGCAGAGCACTTTGCCGCGTAATTCGTGAATATGGCGCGATCAGCCTGCGGACATCATGCAGTGCTCTGCGATCGCCCTGTGCATGCGGAAAGTCCCGCCATGATCCTGGATTGCGCCGCGTCTACGATCGAACCGTGCCATCGCCGGAAAGATCCGGCAAGGGCGCTATCAGGAAGGCATTGCCGCCTGTTTTCTTCGCGTCGTACATGGCGGCGTCGGCTTGGCGCATCAGCAGCTTGCTGTCGTTGCCGTGCTGGGGATGAACGGCGATGCCGATGCTCGCGGCGATGTGCACGACATGGCCGGCCAGTGCGTATGGCTGATTGAGCGCAGCGCTGATCTTCCGGGCCACGCTCGCGGCGTGTTCCGGCAGTTTGACCGTGTTGAGCAGCACCACGAATTCGTCACCGCCGAGCCGGCCCACCGTATCGGATGCACGCACGCAGCGCTGGATGCGCAGCGCCGCCTCGCGCAGCAGCAGATCGCCGGTGGCATGGCCGCAGCTGTCGTTCACCTGCTTGAAGCGATCCAGGTCGATGTACAGCAGCGCCAGCCGGTCGCTGTCGCGCCGGGCGTTGACCAGCGCGGCCTGCAGGCGGTCGTTGAACAGTTCGCGGTTGGGCAGGTCGGTCAGCGCATCGTGCCGGGCAATGTGCCGCAGCCAGGTTTCGGTCTGCTTGCGTTCGATCGCGGCCGCCGCCTGGGTGGAGACAAACTGCAGCAGCAGCTTGTCCTGTTCGGTATAGCGCACGTCACCGGAATAACTCTGCACCACCAGCGCGCCGATGACGCCTTTCTGCGAGGTGAGCGGTACGCCCAGCCATTGCAGGGAATCCCTGCCGACAATCGGTCCGACCCGTTCGGACAGCTTCGTGCCGCTGCCGGGCGTCAGGAACAGTGCCTGTCCGCTACGGATGACCTCCGCCGTCAGGGTGCCGGAGTCGAGCCTGCACGGCGCGGGCGCCTTGTCATGTTCGTCGACGAAGTAGGGAAAGCTCAGCTCGTCCCTCTTCTCGTCGTAAAGCGCGACGAAGCAATTGCGCGCCGGCAGCAGCTTGCCGATGATCTGGTGGATGTTGCGGAACAGCGCCAGCAGGTCCTCGGCCGCATGCGCCGCCTCGGAGATGGCATGCAGCGCGACCTGCATCGACTCGGCGCGCTTGAGTTCGGTGATGTCGCGCGCTACGGCAATCCGCATGCCGTCGGTCTCCGACCAGCGCGCGGACCACATGATATGGATGACCCTGCCGTCCTTGCGCAAGTAGCGGTTCTGGAAATGCGGCTTGGGTTGTCCGGCCATGATCTCGCTGGCCGCCTGCAGGGTTCTTTCCCGATCGGCGGGATACACCAGTTCGATCATCGACGTGCCGATGATCTCCTCCGGCGTGTAGCCGAAGATTCGCTCGAATGCGGCGCTGACGAAAACAAAGCGCCCCTCGACGTCGACCACGCAGATCGCATCGAGCAGGAGATCCATCACGTTGACCAGCGGCACGTAAACGTTCTTTACCATGCAGGCACCATGCAAGTGGACGAAAGGCGCACTTCCATACGTGCCATGCCGAGGAGGGGCGACATTGCATGTGTGACCATGCATGCGACCATCGGTTCGGTTCAACTCTAACCCTATCGACAACGACTCATCGAGGCGTCGTCGTCAGTGGCCGCCGCCATGCATGCCGTGCGGTAGTGACCCGCGGCGGCCGATCGCGGTATAAATGGTTTTCATTCTTGTTAAGAAGGGCCGCATGTCGCTGACCCACCGCTTCCTCAAGACCACCCGCACGATCCATCTCTACCTTGGCGTATTCACCGCGCCGGCGCTGCTGTTCTTTGCGATCACCGGCGGCCTGCAGACCTTCGGCTTCCACGAGAGCACGCGCGGCAGCGACTACCAGCCACCGGCATGGCTGGCGAGCGCGGCGCAGCTGCACAAGAAGCAGACCACGGTGATGCTGCTGCGACGTGCGCGTCCAGCGGAAGCGGTCGCGTCCGGCATGGATTCCCACGCTGCGGCATCGACTACGCCAGCGAACGCACCATCCGAGCTACGCACGACGCCAGCGCCAAACGGGCCTGCCGGCAATGCGGGTGCGCGACCGAAAAAGAACCTGCTGCCGATGAAGCTGTTCTTCGCGCTGGTGGCGCTGAGCCTGGCGGTGTCGACACTGAGCGGCCTGTACATGGCCTGGCGCTACAGTCGCAAGCCGAAGCTGGTCGGTGCTCTGCTGCTCGCGGGCATGCTGCTGCCGGTCTGGCTGGCGCTGACCTGACGCCGCTCCGGGTCAGCACGAAGGGCTGCTGCGTCGATCCTGTTCAGGTCATCGCCGTGTGTGCGTGAAACGGCAGCAGCGTGGCGCCTGCGGCGGCGATCGCAGGCCCGGCCGTTGCCAGGACCTCGGACTTGCCATCGAGCACCAGCAGAATCCGGCCCGCGGCAATATCGTCCTCGAACCTGCGGCTGACCACATCGGGAACGTCGAAACCCACCAACGCGCCGCTCCATGCCCCCACCGCTGCGCCGACCAGGGTCATGGCACCGACGCCGGCCAGGG
>DAIMGD010000227.1:0-4129 GCA_036724165.1 Rhodanobacter sp. | reverse complement strand
GCGCAGGGTAGTCTGCGCGGGGGTGGTTCCGCGCATGCCGACGATGACCACGCCAGCTTCCGACGCGATATCCCGTTCGCCAGTCCACGCACGCCTGCGCCGCTGGCTGCTCGCGCTGGCGATCGGCACGCTGGTGGTGCTGCTTACGGCGCTGCTGCTCGATCGACTGTTCCCGTTGCCCCTGCCCGCGGCGGACACCGGCAGCACCGTGGTGCTGGCGCGCGACGGTACGCCGCTGCGTGCGTTTGCCGACAGCGACGGCGTGTGGCGCTACCCGATCACCGCGGCGCAGGTATCGCCGCTGTATCTGCAGGCGTTGCTGAACTACGAGGATCGCTGGTTCTATCGTCATCCCGGCATCAATCCGTATGCACTGGCGCGCGGTTTCAGCGGCGGCCTGCTGCACGGCCACATCGTTTCCGGCGGCTCGACCCTGACCATGCAGGTGGCGCGGATCATCCAGCCGATCCCGCACACGTTCGGCGGCAAGCTGCGGCAGATCCTGCGCGCGTTGCAGCTCGAGATGCATCTGAGCAAGCCACAGATCCTCGATATCTATCTCAACCACGCGCCGTTCGGCGGCCCGATCGAAGGGGTCGAGGCGGCCTCGTGGGCTTACCTGGGCAAGCCGGCCAGCCAGCTCTCGCACGCCGAGGCGGCGTTGCTCGCGGTGTTGCCGCAGTCGCCCAGCCGGTTGCGCCCGGATCGGCATCCGGATGCCGCGCGCGTCGCGCGCGACAAGGTGCTGCGGCGCATGCGCGACCTCGGTGTGTGGAAGGCCGGCCAGATCGATGATGCGGCGATCGAGCCGGTGGTCGCCCGTTCGCTGCATGCACCGCTGTCGGCGGCGCTGCTGGCCGAACGCCTGCATCAACAGCAACCGCACGCGCGGCGCATCGTCACCACGATCGATGCGAACCTGCAGCGCGCGGCCGAGGATCGCGTCACCGCGTATCTCGCCCGGCTGCCGGCGCGCACGTCGGCGGCGCTGCTGGTGGTCGACAACGCGACGCTCGAGGCGCGCGTCTACGTCGGCACGGCGGAGTTTGCCGATCCGATCCGGCTCGGCCATGTCGACATGGTGCGTGCACCGCGTTCGCCCGGTTCCACCCTGAAGCCGTTCCTCTACGGTCTCGCGCTCGACGATGGTCTGATCACCTCGCAGAGCCTGCTGGTCGATGCGCCGCAGGATTTCGGCGGCTACAAGCCCGGCAATTTCGACGAAGCGTTCAGCGGCCCGGTGAGCGTGGCCGAGGCGCTGCAGCGATCGCTCAATGTGCCGGCGGTGGACGTGCTGGACCGGGTCGGTCCGACCCGTTTCGTGGCGCGACTGGCGAATGGCGGCATCGACTTGGGGCTGCCGGATGGTGCCAAGCCCAATCTCTCGATCATTCTCGGCGGCGCCGCCACCCGCCTGGAAAGCCTGGTCGGCGCCTATACCGCGTTCGCCAATGCCGGCATCGCCGGTACGCCGCGCTACACGCCGCAACAGTCGGCGCAGCCGCGGCGCCTGCTCTCGCCCGGGGCCGCCTGGATCATCCGCGACATCCTGGCCAGCAATCCGGCGGATGTCGAAGGCGCCTCCCTGCAGGGCACGCTCGATCGCAACGCCGCGGTCGCCTGGAAGACCGGAACCAGTTACGGCTATCGCGATGCCTGGGCGATCGGCGTCACCGATCGCTGGACGGTGGGCGTTTGGATCGGCCGTCCGGATGGCACGCCGTCGCCGGGGCAGTACGGCGCGGTGACCGCGTTGCCGCTGCTGTTCCAGGTCGTCGACATGCTGCCGCTGCGTGGCGGCAGCCACGCCATGCAGCCGGCCAGCGTGCGTGCAGTCGATATCTGCTGGCCGCTCGGCACCGCCGCAAACCTCACCCCTGCCGGCTTGTGCCGCCAGCGTCGCACGGGCTGGTCGCTCGACGGCGCGCTGCCGCCCACGTTTGCCGAGCGCGATCTTGGCGCCTGGACATCCGGCCTGCTCAGCCTGCGGCTGGACAGCAAGGGACGCCGCCTCAGCGGCAGCTGCCATGGCAACGGTGAGCACACGATCGAGATAGCCCGCTGGCCCGCGCTCGCCACGTCATGGCTGGGTCTGGACGATCGTGCGCATGCCGCGTTGCCGCCGCTGGCGCCCGGCTGTCCGGCCGATTCACTGGATAGCGCCAGCCCGATCCGGATTGCCGGGATTAGCAACGGGATCACCCTGCGGCGTGCGCCGAACAGCGATCAGCCGCTGCGCGTGCGGCTGCAGGCGCTGGGTGCGCAGGGAACGGTGCAGTGGCTGCTGGACGGACGGCTGCAGGGCACCAGCGAGAACGACGCGGCACAGACGTTGAGCTTGATCCAGCCCGGCGCGCACAGCGTGACCGCACTGACCCGCAACGGCGCCTTCAGCTCACTGCAACTGAGCGTGACCAACTAGCGATCGGGCACGCCGCGGGCGCCAGGCGCTGATCCCATGCTGCCCGCCATCAGCATGGCTTTCGCCAGTTTGCACCGGCCGGTGAGCACTTGCGCGTGACCGCCGGACAACGCATGAACGCATGACTGCTGGCCAATCCGCGTCCGTCGCCATGGAGGGCTGGCAATAACGCCGGTAACCCCGCTGCCGCAACGAACGACTCGTGTCCTGCAGTAGCCCTGCAACCCGATGTGAAGTCACGGCGCCATTTCGGCCTGGCTCCTGCCGGTGCGAACGCGGGTTCAAGACAAGTGATAATCATGCGGAACGCGGCACACGGGAATGCTTCATGATCAAGACGTCTCCAGCAGCGACTGTCGCACCAGCCAACTTTCAGATCCGCTGGGTATTCGGCGATGTCTCGCACGCATTGCGGCGGCAAATCGTGGAATTCTGGTTGCAGGAAGGCGCGGTGACGAATCCCCACGAAGCATGGCGTCGCTCATGGGAGGTGGCGTGTGTTCTCCAGGATGCGGAAAGGAGTCGCATCGAAGGCGCTTGCACGGTGGCGATTCGTCTGGATGATCACGGCATATCCTACGGCTTCGTTCGCCTATACATTCGGCCGGCCAGCCGGCGGGTAGGTCTCAATGCTCGTCTGATGCAGACGATGATCGAAGGCTTCAAAAGCATGGTGCACGAACCCGGTGCGCCTCGCCGTCTGGTTGCCACGCTGGAGAATCGCAAGATCGAACGCCGGGCCGCTCAGAGAATAATCGCAAGGCTGGGGTTCGTTCACGTCGGTACAGCGGCCACTGGAGAACTCGTCATGCAATGTGATCTCGCGACATGACGCAGTCACCTGGACGAATGGCGCGTTACGAATGCCGTGATCGGATCAGGCAGCATGCGCCGTCGAAAACGGTTGCCTGGCTCAAGCTCGGGATATCCATTACGGGACAAGCGAGCTGACGTTGTCCCGGGGTGTTTGAAACCTGCGCTCAGCTGAGTCACCGCTCATCCGCGACATTTCAGCGACTGCCTCATGAGAGGCGATGGTGTATCAGTGTTCATTCTTTTCGCGCACCGTTGGCCGCGCATGATCGAACATGTCGAGACCGTGCGTGATGAACCATTCGCGTCACTAGCTGCCCCTTTTTGGTAATCACAAAATTCCCCTTGTTGCTACCGGTGATCTACGGATAGAGTGCGAACCAATTCACGGTTTTGCACATGCGTGGCACAGTCGTTGCTGCATCGCCAGGAACGGAATCCATCAGGGGAAGTTTTTTTGCGTCCTGTTCATTTCATCTCGGGCCTGCCCAGGTCCGGTTCGACCCTGCTTGCCGGTTTGCTTCGCCAGAATCCCCGCTTCCACGCCGGCATGAGCGGTCCGGTCGGCGGCCTGTTCAACACGCTGCAAGGTGACATGAGTGGCCGCAACGAGTACTCGGTGTTCATCAGCGATGCGCAGCGCCGGCGCATTCTTCAGGGTCTGTTCGACGACTATTACGGTGCGGAATTCGGCGCCGAGGTGGTGTTCGACACCAACCGCATCTGGTGCAGCAAGCTGCGCCTTCTGAAGGAACTGTTTCCCGCCGCCAAGGTGATCGCCTGCGTGCGGCACATGCCGTGGATCATCGACAGCATCGAGCAGCTGGTGCGCAAGAACGCGTTCCAGCCGTCGTCGATCTTCAACTACCAGCCCGGCGGCACGGTGTATTCGCG
>DAIMGD010000226.1:0-4133 GCA_036724165.1 Rhodanobacter sp. | reverse complement strand
CCCGTCCGACGACGGCCACGGCGCCGCCGACATCAATGCCGCGGTCAAGCTCAACGGCAGCGTCGGCAGCACCAGTTATGGCGTGCTGGCGGCGGATGAGGATGGCGAGGCCGGTCGTTTCTTCGGCGCCGCGCGGCTGACCCATGATTTCGGCGACCAGAGCCTGGGCATGCTGCTGACCCGGGTCGACCGGCCATGGCTGGATCGCGAGGCGACCGTGCTCGGCATCGATCATCACTGGCGGCCGACCCCGCAGCTGACCATCGCGACCAACGTGATCGGCAGTGACATCGAGCAGTCGGGCACGCGCACGAGCGATACCGGCGCGACCCTGCTGGCCGACTACGACATGGGTGACGGCTGGCGCCAGCAATGGCTGGGCATGCACTTCGGCGACCAGTTGCAGGTCAACGACTTCGGCTACCTCGCGCGCAACGACCTCAACTACGGCCACTGGGAACTGCGCAAGCGCAACACCGCGCTGCCGGCGGATTCCGCCTACAGCTCGCACGACTGGCGCTTCCGCATCGATGCGCTGGACAACGACCATGGCCTGCGGTTGCGCCGACAGTTCCGCGTCACCCGCATCAGCGACCTGCGCGACGGCGGCACGAAGAGCTCATGCTCAACGTCAACAGCGCCGGCTGGGACGACCTGCTGACCCGCGGCAACGGCGCGCTGTTCCTGCCGCCTTCGGTGGATTTCCTGTTCGAGCACATCAGCCCGCGTCATGGCGACTGGGCGTTCAAGCTGGATGCGGAAGCGCTGAGTGGCGGGCTCAGCGGCAACCGCGAGCTTGGCTACGACATCAAGTTCATACCCACCTATTTCATCAGCGATGCATTCAGCGTCTACGCCGGCCCGTACCTCGAGCACATCCCGGACTGGCTGGTGTGGCAGCACGACAATCTCATTGGCCGCTTCAACGAGCGTACCGTGCAGCTCGATGCCGGTTTCGACTGGACCATCGACGATCGCCAGGAACTTCGCCTGAAGCTGCAGGCGATCGGACTGAGCGCGCGCAAGCGCCAGGGCTACGTGGTGGCCGGCAACGGACGCGCCGTGGCCAGCGATGAGGAGGTCGACGATTTCAGCGTGCGCAACCTCGGCCTGCAGATCCGCTACCGCTACGAACTGGCGCCGTTGTCGTACCTGTACGTGGTCTACGGCCGCGGCGGCTATGCGCTGGACAGTTATGCCCGCGACAGCAGCGACGTATTCACCAACAGTTTCGCGCTGCGCGACGACGAGCAGTTGCTGGTCAAGCTGAGCTACCGCTTCGACATGTAGGTCTCAGTCCCAGCGATTGAGGTGCGGCCCGAACTCGGCGCGCTGCGCTTTGACCACGCAGAAACGGTGCCCGCTGGGGGCTTCCATCACCCACCAGCGCCCGCGCACGCAGGTCACGCGGCGGGCACCGAGCTGCTCCAGACGTGCCACTTCCGCGTCCAGGTCGTCGGTTTCGATGTCCAGGTGCACGCGGCTTTCGTGGTCCACCTTCTGCAGCAGGATGATCGGTTCGTCTGCGGCCGTCTTCAGTTCAGCGTACTTGCCGTCGCCGTCCTGGTCGGGACTGGCGATCGACTTGCCCAATGCCTGGCTCCAGAACGCGGTGGCCGCATCGAGATGGTCGCTGTGGCAGTCGATGACGATGGTGCTGAGCCGGCTGTGATGCATGGGCCACCTCCGTGGCAATCGGAACCCCTGTTCTACGCCGCTGCACGTGAACCCGGCGCAATGCGAGAATGCATTCCATGATCCCGCTCAGATATCTCCAGGCATATCCGGCTGCCTTGCAGGACAAGGTGCGCCAGCTGATCGCGCAGCAGCGGCTGGGCGAGCATCTGGCCAAGCGTTATCCGGATCGGCATGCGGTGCAGAGCGACAAGGCACTGTACGTCTACACGATGGATCTGAAGCAGCAGTACCTGAAGAACGCGCCCGGCATCGACAAGGTGCAGTACGACAGCAAGCTGGATGTCGTGCGAAACGCGCTGGGCCTGCATACCGCGATCTCGCGCGTGCAGGGCGGCAAGCTCAAGGCGAAGAAGGAAATCCGCGTGGCCGCCCTGTTCAAGGCCGCCGCCCCGGAATTCCTGCAGATGATCGTGGTGCACGAGCTGGCGCACCTGAAGGAATACGATCACAACAAGGCGTTCTACCAGCTGTGCACGTATATGCTGCCGGACTACCACCAGCTGGAGTTCGACCTGCGCGTGTACATGACCTGGCGCGAACTGCCACCGACGAACGAATGATCTTTTGTGGGAGCGGCTTCCGCCGAGACCGAGCGAGGATGGCGATGGATAGTGCGGCGCTACAGAAATACCTGCTGCGGTTGTTCGAGCGGCATGATGTCGAGCTGGAAGCGGACGAAGACGGCTGGCTGGTCACCGATGACGATTTCCCGGCGATCCGTGCCGAGTGGCATGAGGGCAGTGGGGATGAACCCGGTCGCCTCGACATCGACGTGGTGCTGAGCGAGGACCGGCGCATCGAGGAGAGTTTCGCCGGCAGCGGCGGCGGTGACGCCGGCTGTCGCGATGCGCTGCAGGTGTTCGAGCAGAATGTTTTTCACTTGCTGCTGGCCGCATGCTGGTACGTCACCGACGATCGCAAGATGCGCATCATGTCATGGGATATCGGGGTGCGCAGCTGGGACGTGTTCATCGGGCCGTTCACCTTGCGCGGCGTGGCGAAAGACGCGGTGACCGTCCCGGCGGATGCGCTGGCGGCGATCGAGACCACGCTGAAGCGCGAGGTGCTGACGCCCGAACTGCACTGGGTGCGACTGGTTCACCGTCATGGCGGCGATGCACGCTGCGAGGCGCTGCTCGACAACGAGCCCTGGACCGCGGGCACGCTGGCCCTCGATTCGGTGGCGTGGCCATTGAGCGAGCACGACTACAGCGCGCGCTGCTTCATGTTGCTGGACGTGCGCGACTACTGATCGATGGGTGGAAAAAAATCAGGGCGCCTCGGGCGCCCTGATTTTTGTGCAAACGACCGCAACTCAGTTCGGCAGCGCCAGATCGTCGAGCATCGCCTTGAGGAAGCGCGCGGCTTCACCGCCGGTGGCGGCGCGGTGGTCGAAGGTCAGCGACAGCGGCATGCGGCGGTGCACTTCGATGCCACCGATCACCGCGACCACGTCGTGGCTGAGCTTGCCGGCGCCGACGATCGCGACGGTCGGCGGCACCACCACCGGCGTCGCGTAGCGGCCGGCGAACATGCCGAAGTTCGACAGGCTGATGGTGTAGCCGGACAGCTCCGAGGCCGGGATCGAGCGATCCTCGACCTGCGTGCGCAGGCGCTTGATCGCGGCGCGGATGCCGGCGCCGTCGAGTACGTCCGCGTTACGCAGCGCAGGCACGAACAGGCCGTCATCGGTGTCCACCGCGATGCCGATGTCGACATGCGGATGCAGGGTGCGGGTGAGGTTCTTGCCGTCGAACCATGCGTTCAGGCCCGGCACCGTCTTGCACGCGAACACGATCGCGCGGATCAGGCGTGCGGTGATGTCCTGCTTGCCGATCCAGGCGTGCAGGTCGGCGTCGTCGACCAGGGTGGTCGGCACGACCTGGGCGTGGGCGTCGGCCATCACGCGGGCCATGTTGCGACGTACACCCTTCAACTGTTCCGGCTGGCCGCTGGCCTGCTGCGATGGCGGTGCGGTACGCACCGGCTTGCCAGCGAGCGAGGTGGCAGTGCGCGCCTGCTCTTGTGGAGCATGGCCAGGCTGCGGCAGTTCGGGGGCCAGATGGCGACCGGCCGAGGCGGGCACGCCACGCGCGGGAGCGGCACCGAGCGCGGCCGAACCGTTGGCGGCGGCTTCCTTGACGTCCTTCATGGTGACCACGCCATCGGCACCGCTCGGGCGCACGCGACTCAGATCGACCTTGAGCTTCTTCGCCAGTGCACGCACGGCGGGCACGGCCTTGACGCCGCCGATGTTGGCGGCCTGTTCGACGTGCACATGACTGCCGCTGACCATCGCGCCGACCACGGTGCCTTCGTCTTCGCGTGCCGCGGCAGTCTCTTCGACTTCGCCACCTTCATCCGAAGCGACCACCTTGTGGCTGTCGTCCGCGGCCGGGCTGCCGACACTTTTCTTCGGGCCATGCTGGTGGCCC
>DAIMGD010000225.1:0-4166 GCA_036724165.1 Rhodanobacter sp. | reverse complement strand
TGATGAAGATCCGCCGGCCCTGGTTGCTGACCCTGGCGATGATGCTGGCGATCGCGCCGCTGGGCGCCTTCGTCAAGAACATCGCGCTGGTGGCCACCTTCCTGCCACTCGCCCTGCGCGTATGCCAGCGCACGCATACCTCGCCGGCGCGGGTGCTGATGCCGATGGCCTACGCGGCGCAGATGGGCGGTGTGTGCACGCTGATCGGCACCTCCTCGAACCTGCTCGCGGACAGCCTGGCGCAGAAGCACGGCATGCCCGCCTTCGGCGTCTTCGAATTCAGCCGGATGGGCACGCTCCTCGCGGTGGTCGGGATCATCTATCTGATGCTGGTCGGGCGCTGGCTGTTGCCGCGCCATGTGGACGCCGACATGCCCGAGGAAGTGGATATCGGCAAATACGTCACCGAGCTGGAGGTGACCGGGCAGTCACCGCTGCTCGGCAAGAGCATCGCCGATGCGAAGCTGGGCGAGCGCTTCGGCGTCTATCCGCTGGAACTGCTGCGCGGCGAAAAGCACATGTGGTCGCCGCGTTCCCAGCAGATCGCGGCGGGCGACGTGCTGCTGGTGCGTGGCGACTGGGAGAAGATCGAGGAATTCCAGCGCCAGGCGGGACTGCGCAACGCGCCGGATAGCCGCTACGTGCAGGATGCGGACCATCCGCGCGTGATGGTCGAGTTGATGGTGGCGCCGGCAAGTTCGATCGAAGGGCGCCAACTGAGCGATACCGGCATCAGCTGGCGCTACAACAATGCCGTGGTTCTGGCGATCCATCGCCGTGGTCAGGTGCTGCGTGACAAGCTCAGCGACGTCAGCCTGACGGTGGGCGACGTACTGCTGGTGCTGGTGGACGAGCAGGCGATGGCCAACCTGCGCAACGATGCCGCGTTCATCGTGTTGAGCGAGCGCGAGGAGGCTCACCGCACGCCGCGCAAGGCACTGTACGCCGTCGCGATCATGGCGGCGGTGATCGTCAGCTCGGGCCTGCACTGGCTGCCGATCCCGATCGCGGCGATCTGCGGCGCCACGGCGATGGCACTGACCGGATGTTTTGGACGCAAAGACGTCTACGAAGGGATCGATTGGAAGATCATCATCCTGCTCGGCGCGATTCTGCCGCTGGGCATCGCGATCGAGAAATCCGGGCTGTCGCAGACCCTGGTGCATCTGGGTCTGGGCGTGGTCGGCAATCACGGTCCGCTGGCGGCCCTGCTGATGGTCTACCTGCTCACCGCATTGCTTACCGAATTGATGGGCCACAACCCGTCGGTGGTCTTGATGGTGGGCATCGCCGCTTCGGTAGCCAACGCGATGCACGTGGACCCGCGGCCGTTCGTGGTGGCGGTCGCGTTTGCCGCCGCGACGTCGTTTGCCACGCCGGTGGGCTATCCCACCAACACGATGGTCTATTACGCCGGCGGCTACCGCTTCACCGACTTCATGAAGGTGGGTATTCCGCTGATCCTGCTGTTCTGCACGTTATCGATGTGGCTGATCCCACATTTCTGGCCGTTCCATCCGGCCGGGCACTGAGCGCTGTCTTGCCCCCGCTTTCCGCCGGGGAGAGGGCTGGGGTGAGGGGATACTCTGGCGAAGATTCAACATCGAAGCGTGCTTCGATGGCCTGCCGGGCGAGCACCCGCCCCTCACCTCAATCCTCTCCCCGATGGGGAGAGGAGGCGAACGGGCCGTGCGGGTTCGTTTCTTCGTGCAGCGGGTTTGGATGGAGTCGTCCGCCGGGATGAGACTCTCTCTATGCCTGGGCGTAGCCGCCCAGCGCCAGCTGCAGCAGGATCTTCATCTCCTCGCGCAACGGCAGCGGCGCGACCACTTCGGCATCCGGGCCGTACTTGAGCACGTCCATCAGCAGTTCCTTCGAATTGGAATACGGCACCTTCAACTCGTAGCGGCCGTCCGCCAGCCATTCACCCTTTTGCTGCGAATGCCAGTGTTCGTCGGCGACCCAGCGCGCGGCATGCGCGGAGAAGCGCAAGGTGGCCCATGCCTTCGGCTTGCCGGCGAAGATGCCGTAGCTGGAGGCGAGCAGCTCGTTGAGGTCGCCCTCGCCGACGTCGGTCGCGGCCGCGTCCAGCGTATGCGCCTCGGCGATGCGGTCCACCGCAAAACTGCGCAGCGCCTCGCGGTCGTGATCCCACACGTCGAGATACCAGTTGTCGCGGTAGTGGGTCAGCCGCTGCGGCGACACGGTGCGGCGGCTGTCGGTGTTGGTGGTGCGTGCGCGATAGCGGAAGCGCAGCTGCTTGCGCTCCAGCACCGCGCCGGCGACGATCCGGAACACCTGCTGGTCGAGCTTGCGTTCGCCCCACGGAATCACCCGGATGCGCTCGATCGGCAACGCCTTGCCGCTGCCCTGGCCGGACAGCAGACCTTCGATGCGCGCCTTGAACGGTGCCAGCGCACCGGCCAGCACGCCGGGGCCGGAGCGGCTGATCAGCTCGTTCAATGCCAGCAGCGCGGCCAGCTCGTCGGAGGTCAGCCACAGGCCCGGCAACTCGAAGCGTTCGCCCTCGCCGACCTCGTAACGGAACGCGGCCTGCTCGCTGCCGGCGCTTTCGATCGGCGCGCCGAGTGCGTCGCGCAGGAACGCCACGTCGCGATACAGCGTCGCGCGCGAACATTCCAGTTCGCCGAGCAGACGCGACAGCGGAATCGGGTAGTGCGCCGACTTCAGCAGGCGGTGCAGGGTCAGTATGCGTTCGTAGCGATCCATGGTTTCGTCGGCATAGGCTGGGAAGGGGCGCTGTGTAGCATGGTGGCGACCCGTGGTGGCCGCAAGTCACGCCCGCGCGCCGCCGGCGACCCCACCGGTTTCAGCCATGTTGCCGACCTTGCTGCGGGTGCTGGCCGTGGCCGTCCCAGGCAAGAAGCTGGAACAGCTCTCAGCTGGGCGGCATCCGCCGCCGACAGCTGCCTCACAGGCCCAAGCACGCGGCCGTCGGGCTGCCCGTGGGGTGCCTTGTTCATTGCGAGTTCAAACCGGCTCGTTAAGGTGGGCGCCTTACTAATGTTTAACAAATGGACTGCGTTCGATGAAAAAGACCCTGATTGCCAGCATTTTTCTGCTTGCCTGTGCGAGTTTTGCTGCCCATGCGCAGACTGCGGCGCCTGCGGCTGACGGCAACTCGGCGGCCAACAATGGCGGCTGGTCCGGTTCGGGCGAGTTCGGTTTTGCTTCGGCCACCGGCAATACGCGTTCGCAGAACATCAATGCGAAGCTGGGCCTGAGCCAGGAAAACGACCAGTGGAAAAACAACTTCTACGTCGATGCGCTGCGTTCCAAGAGCCAGCAGAAGGTGGTCGACGCGGCCGGCAATACGGTCGACCAGTTCAACACCACCGCCAATCGCTACGATGGCGGCGCCTCGGTGGGTTACAAGCTTGATCCGCGCAGCTACATCGTGGGCGCGGCGCGCTACGAGCACGACCAGTTTGGCGCCAACGTGTGGGACGGCGTGGTCTCGCTCGGTTATGGCTACATTGCCCTGAAGGACGAGCGCAACGAGCTGTCGTTCGAAATCGGTCCGGGTTACAAGCGTTACCGCCCGGCCGATGTATACACCGTGATCGACGACGTCAACGTGCCGCAGCGCCAGGCCACCCAGGGTGAAGTGGTGGCGCGTGGCCTGGTCAACTACAAGTTCAAGATTACCGACAACACCTCGTTCGAGAACACGTTCCTGATGGAAGCGGGCTCGAAGAACACGTACCTGCAGAACGACGCCGGCCTGGCCGTCAGCATGACCAAGAAGCTGGCGTTGAAGGTGGGTTTCCAGGTGCGCCACAACAGCAACGTGCTGCCGAGCGTGAAGAAGAACGACACGCTGACCACCACCAATCTGGTCTACAGCTTCTAAGCCGGATCCGCATTGCGAACGGTGATCCCGACGGCTCTTCCGCTCACCCGGAAGGGCCGTTTTCATGGTGACGCGGATTACAGGCCGAGCAGTTTGCCGGCGCCCTGATCGAGCAGTGCCGTTGCCACCTGCTGGCCCAGCAGCACTGCCTGGTCATGGGTATTGCTGCCGTCGGCATGCAGCAGCCGGCCGCTGGCGGCATCGCCGACCATGCCGCGCAGATGCAGGCCGTGCTCGCCCAGCACGCACCACGCGCCGACCGGCACCGTGCAGCTGCCGCCGAGGGCCTGGT
>DAIMGD010000224.1:477-4203 GCA_036724165.1 Rhodanobacter sp. | reverse complement strand
CTGGCGCAGCAGCAGCATCGCCAGGATCGGCGTGAACACCACATACATGCCGGTGACGAAGCCGCTGACGCTGGGCGCGATCAAGGACAGCCCCCAGGTCTGCAGCAGCTGACCCGCGCCGTAGACCACACCGAGCAGCAGGCCGCGCACGATCTGCTTGCGGCCAAGCTGCCATACCGGCCGTGCAAACAGCGCCAGCATCACCAGCGCGGCGATCGCGAAACGCACGGCCAGAAAATCCGCCACCGGCATGCGCGCGACCACCTGCTTGATCAGCACGAAGGTCGAACCCCATACCGCGGTCATCGCGAGCAGGCCGAGCGTGGCGAGAGTGGTGATGGTGCGGGGAGTGGGCATGGGTTGTTCGGGGAACGGGGAACGGGGAACGGGGAGAGCAGATCACGGAGCACACAACACGCTGCTGGCTACCCCCAGCGCATGAGGAAACAGATTCGGCGCGCGCTAGTCGTTCTCCGTTCCCCGTTCCCCGTTCCCCTTCTTCACCACCACCAGCCGCCACAGCTGACCGGGAACCTGCAGCAGGAAGTGCGACCAGATCCCGAGCCACACCGCCGCGGCGACCAGCGGATTGCGCGCGGCCGGATCGTGCTGGCGGAACCAGCGCCACATGCCGCGATGCTTGTGGCGGCTGACGAATACCGGCCGATGCCGGCTGGAACTGCCCTTGCCATGCTGCACGCGGACATCACCGGCCAGCAGCACCTGATAGCCGATGTCGCGCACGCGCCGGCACAAATCCAGATCCTCGCAATGCAGGAAATACTTTTCGTCGAATCCGCCCAGGCGCTGGAACATGGAGCGCGGCATCAGCATCAGCGCCCCCGATATCGCCTCGGCCTCGAACACTTCGGCGGGAATCTCCTGATCCACGTTGACCTTCTCGCCGCGGCGGTCGAGCAGGCTGTTGAGCGAGCGCTTCAGCAGAGGATCGCGCCGCCAGGAGGCAGGATCGGCCCGGCCATGCTCATCGCAGACCACCGCGCCGATCAGTCCGGCTTTCGGCTTGGCCGCCAGCAACGCCAGCAGCCGGAGCAGGTCATCTTCGTGCAACAGGCAATCGGGGTTGAGCACCAGCAGCGCCTGCCCATTGGCCTGTTTGGCGGCGAGATTCACCGCCGGGCCAAAGCCGAGATTCGTGTGGTTGTAGATCACCGTGAGCCGTGCGTCGTGCGCATGCGCGCGCTCGATCGCCGCTGGCACGCCATCATGCGAGGCGTTGTCGATCAGGATCAGTTCCAGCGGCATGCTGCTGGCCAGCAACCGGCGCACGCATTCGCGCAACGACGGTCCGCTGTCGGCAGACACCACGATGACGCTGAGCACTAGCGAAAATGGCGAACGGGGGGAGGCTGAAGTATCCACGGCACAAGTATGCGCGGAGATGCGCGACGGGAAAACAGCAGCGTGAAAAACGAGCGGTGTGGATCAGCCGCCGTCGTCCTGTCCCAGCACCGCATGCAGGGCCAGCGGCATCTCTTCTTCGCGCCTGCACAGCCACGGCTCGCGATGCCAGCCGCAGAGCTGCCAGCCGCGCAGGCGATGCAGTGTGTCGTGTTCGCGATCCCACAACACGATGCCGCGATCGTCGTTCATGCGAACCACCAGCCAGTGGCCATCCGGACTGAAGCTGGCCTGGCTGCCGACGTGCTCGATCCGCGTGCCATCGGCAAAACTGTAGCTGCCGTCCCGGTAATCCACGTGGCCCATGTCCGGATCAGTCAGGCCAGCCGTGGCCAGCTGCCAGCGCGGCAGTTGCAGCTCGATGATTTCCGCGGCCGGGCCGATCGGCGCCAGCGCCAGTTCGGGCCACTCTGCCGATGCTTCCGCTGCGGGCGCGCGGCGAATGTCGCGATCCAGCCACGCTTCCAGCCCGGCCAGCAAGGTGTAGCCCACCAGTGCGCCCAGCAGCGCCGCGCCCCAGGCGAAGGCATTTCCGCCGAGCGCCCGTTGCAGGGCGAACAGCACGCCCGGCACACCCCAGCGCAAGCCGCGACGAAGCAGCCCTGCATGCGCGGCCAGTCGATGCGGCAGCAGCAGCAAGCTGGCGACCAGTGCGACCAGCAGCGGCAGACCAAGCCACCATGGCAACAGCGCCAGCCCTGTCAGCCATGCCGGCGCCAGCAGCACGCTTCTCCGCGCCGGCCAGTGGCGCGGAGCCACCGCTCAGCTCCGCACGCGGTGCGCGATCAGCCGCACCACACGCGGGCGTTGCGGAACATGCGCATCCAGGGCGAATCCTCACCCCATGGCTCGGGATGCCAGCTCAACTGCACGCTGCGGAACACCCGTTCCGGATGCGGCATCATGATCGTCACGCGACCATCGGCCGCGGTGAAGCCGGCCAGGCCGCCCGGCGAACCGTTCGGATTGAGCGGAAAGTTCTCGGTCGGCTTGCCGCGGTTGTCGACGAAGCGCACGGCACCGCTCGACTTGGACGGGCTGCATACCTGCGGAAAGCTGACCCGCCCCTCGCCATGCGCCACCGCCGCCGGAATCCGCGAGCCGGTCATGCCCTTGAAGAACAGGCTCGGCGAGTCGAGTATTTCCAGCGTGGCCACGCGCGACTCGTACTGCTCCGATGCGTTGCGCAGGAACTTCGGCCAGTGCTGCGCGCCGGGGATGATCTCCTTCAGCTGCGCCAGCATCTGGCAGCCGTTGCACACGCCCAGCGCGAACTTCGTCTCGTCGGCGAAGAACGCGGCGAACTGCGCGCGCAGCATCTCGTTGTAGAGAATCGATGTGGCCCAGCCGCGGCCGGCTCCAAGCACGTCGCCGTAGGAGAAGCCGCCGCAGGCCGCGAAGCCGCGGAAGTCGGCCAGCCTGATCCGGCCGCTGGCCAGATCGGACATGTGCACGTCGACCGCGTCGAAGCCGGCACGGGTGAACGCCGCCGACATCTCGACCTGACCGTTGACGCCCTGCTCGCGCAGGATCGCGATGCGCGGACGCGCACCGCTGTTGATCAGCGCCGCGGCCACGTCCTCGGCCGGGTTGAAGCTGAGCTTCGGCGTGATGCCCGGATCGGCATCGTCGAGCCGCCATTCGTGTTCGGCGTCGGCGCTCTGCGGGTTGTCGCGCAGCCGCTGCATCGCGTGGCTGGTCTCGTTCCACGCCTTGAACAGCGTGCTCCAGTTCCACTTGAACAAGGTGTCGTCGCCGAGGAACAGCTTGATGCCGAGCTTCTCCTTCGGCCGGCCGACGCGATGGCTGATGCCGGCCAGGCTGTACTTCACCAGCAGTGCCTCGAATGCCTCGCGGTTCGCTTCGGCGACCTGCATCACCGCACCGAGCTCTTCGTTGAACAACGCGCGCAGGGTCGCCTCGGCCCAGCCGTCCAGCTGGATTTCCAGACCGCAGTGACCGGCGAATGCCATCTCCAGCAAGGTGGTGATGACGCCGCCATCGGAACGGTCGTGATAGGCCAGCAGCAGCCCGGCGCGATTCGCTTCCTGCACCAGCTCGAACAGGGCCCTCAGCCGCTTGGCGTCATCCAGATCCGGCGGCACGCCGCCGCTGCGGTTGAACACCTGGGCCAAGGCCGAAGCGCCGAGGCGGTCGCGTCCGGCGCCCAGGTCGACCAGCCACAAATCCGAATTGCCGCGATCCAGCCGCAGCTGCGGGGTAAGCGTGCGGCGCACGTCGCTGACCCGGGCGAAGCCGGTGATCACCAGCGATACCGGCGACACCGTGCGCTGCGGCTTTCCG
>DAIMGD010000224.1:0-467 GCA_036724165.1 Rhodanobacter sp. | reverse complement strand
CCTGCCACTCGGCCTGCATCGACAGCGAGTCCTTGCCGACCGGGATCGCAATGTCCAGTTGCGGGCACAGCTCCATGCCGATCGCCTGCACCGCGTCGAACAACGCCGCGTCCTCGCCCGGATGGTTCACCGCCGCCATCCAGTTCGCCGACAGGCGGATTTCGCCGAGGCTGTCGATCGCCGCGGCGGCCAGGTTGGTGATCGCCTCGCCGACCGCCAGCCGCGCGGCATCGGCGCTGTTGAGCAGCGCCACCGGCGCGCGTTCGGCCATCGCCATCGCCTCGCCGGCGTAGCCGTCGAAATCGGCGATGGTCACCGCGCAGTCGGCCACCGGCACCTGCCACGGACCGACCATCGGATCGCGATGATTCAGGCCGCCGACGGTGCGATCGCCGATCGTGATCAGGAAACTCTTGCTGCCGACCGTGGGCAAGCGCAGCACCCGCAGCAGTGCCTCGTCCATGCCG
>DAIMGD010000223.1:0-4212 GCA_036724165.1 Rhodanobacter sp. | reverse complement strand
TGCCCCCCAGGCAGATGCGCTACCAGGCTGCGCTACGCCCCGACTGTTCGGCAAGTCGATGATTCTAACAGCTCAACGGGCCATGCCGGAAGCCGGCAATGCGCGTTGTGCTCAGCGGCGCAGCAGGCTCAGGACTTCTTCCAGTTCCAGCCGTACCTGACGCACGATCTGGTGCGAGATGCTCGCTTCCATTCGTCCCTGCGAACCTTCCAGCCGCGCACGCGCGCCGGTGATGGTGAAACCCTCGTCGTACAGCAGCGAACGGATCTGCCGGATCATCAACACGTCATGGCGCTGGTAATAACGACGGTTGCCGCGACGCTTGACCGGATTGAGCGCCGGGAATTCCTGTTCCCAGTAACGCAGCACATGGGGCTTCACCCCGCACAACTCGCCCACCTCACCGATGGTGAAGTAGCGCTTGGCCGGAATGGCCGGCAGTTCGGTGTTATTCCCTTGGTCCAGCATAGCCTTCGACTCTTACCTTGAGTTTCTGTCCCGGTCGAAACGTCACCACGCGCCGTGCGGAGATCGGAATCTCCTCGCCGGTTTTCGGGTTGCGCCCGGGCCGCTGGTTTTTCAATCGCAGATCGAAATTGCCGAAACCGGACAACTTCACCTGCTCCCCGTTTTCCAGTGCTCCGCGAACCACCTCGAAATAGGCGTCCACGAATTCCTTCGCCTCACGCTTGTTCAGGCCTACATCGAGGAACAACCGCTCGGCCATTTCTGCCTTGGTCAGCGCCATGTCATCCTCGCAGCTTTGCTTTGCATGCCTGCTCCAACGCAGCTATCGCTTCTCGTACAGCACGATCCGCGTCGTCGTCAGTAAGGGTGCGTGAAGCGTCCTGTAAAATCAAGCCCATAGCCAGACTTTTTCGGCCCGCCTCGACCCCTTTGCCGCCATAGCGGTCGAACAGCTGCAGATCTTTCAATCGCTCGCCCAGACTGCCGCGAACGGTTTGCTCAATCTGCGACCAGCTGATCTCGTCCGGCACATCCACCGCGATGTCGCGACGCACGGTGGGATAGCGCGACACCGGCTGTGCTTTCGGCAAGCGACGTGCCAGCAGCGGCTCCAGCGCCAGCTCAAGCACATGCACGTCGGCGCCCAGATCCAGCGCCTTGGCCAGGTGCGGATGCAGCGCACCGAGGTACCCAACGGTCTCGCCATCGCGGGCCACACGTGCGCCGCGCCCCGGATGCAGCCAAGCGGGCAGATGGTCCGCATGCATGGTCCAGCGCTGCGACTCGCCACCCCACGCGATCAGCGCATCAAGATCGCCCTTGAGATCATGGAAATCCAACGCCCGCGCCGGCTCGCCCCATTGCTCGGCCCGCGCATTGCCGCAGGCGACGATCGCCAGAGTTGGTGTTTCGATCGGCGGATCACCCTCTGCAAACACGCGTGCCACTTCAAACAAGCGCACGCGTTCCTGCTGACGCGCCCGGTTGTGCCGCAAGGCCTCGATCAAACCCGGCAGCAGCGAGGGGCGCATCACCGCCAGATCCGCCGACAGCGGATTGACCAGCGGTACCAATTGCCGGGTAAAACCCCAGCGCGTCAGCAATTCCGCCGCCACGAAGGACAGATTCACTGCCTCGTGGTAGCCGCGCGCCGCGAGCTGTTCGCGCAGTGCCAGTTCATCGATGCGCGCTTCCGGCTCGATCGCCAAGGCCAGCGCACCGGTGGGCGTGCGTGTAGGAATGTTGTCGTAACCGAAGATGCGCGCGACTTCCTCGATCAGGTCTTCCTCACGTTCAATATCGAAGCGGCTGCTCGGTGCCGTGATCTGCCAGCCGTCGGTGGTCGCTTCCACCCGCATGCCCAGCGCGGTGAAGATACGTGCCACTTCGGCGTCTTCCACACGCACGCCCAGCACGCGCAGGAGTCGGGCACGACGCAAGCCCACAGCCACGGGTGTCGTCAGATCGGCAGGGTTTTCCGCCAGCAGAACCGGTCCCGCCCTGCCCCCGGCAATCGCCAGCAGCAGCTCGGTGGCACGTGCCAACGCACGCTGTGGCAGCTGCGGATCGACACCGCGCTCGAAGCGATGCGAGGCATCGGTATGCAGGCCAAGCTTGCGCGCGCGGCCCATGATCGCGGCCGGCGCAAAGTGCGCGGATTCGAGAAAGATGTTGCGCGTGGTGCCGGTGACACGAGAGTCGAAGCCGCCCATCACGCCGCCCACCGCCAATGGCTTGTGCTCGTCGGCAATCAGCACGAAACCGGCGTCGAACTGCGCCTCGCTGCCATCGAGCAGCTTCAATGTCTCGCCGGCGCGCGCATGGCGCACCACGATGTCACCCTGCAACGCGTCGTTGTCGAACGCATGCAGCGGCTGGCCCAGTTCCAGCATCACGTAGTTGGTGACGTCCACCACCGCGCCGATCGGGCGCAAACCGGCACGGCGCAGACGCTCGGCCAGCCACAACGGAGTACGCGCTGAAGGGTCGATGCCTTCGACGACGCGACCGAGATAGCGGGGCGCATCCTTGCCGGCCTCCAGGCGAATGCCGCGACGTGTTTCGCTGGTCACGGCGGCGGTCACCTGCTCGGGCACTTTGGCCGTGCTGCCGAACAGTGCAGCCACGTCATGGGCCAACCCAACCAGACCGAGGCAATCGGGACGGTTCGGCGTGAGCTTCAGCTCGAAGCTGGCATCCGGCAGACCCAGATAGGCTGCCAGTGACGTTCCGACCGGTGCATCCGAGGACAATTCCAGCAAGCCCGAAGCATCGGCATCGATGCCCAACTCTTTCGCTGAGCACAGCATGCCGGACGACTCGACCCCACGCAGCCTGGCCGCCTTGATCGCGACGCCACCGGGCAGCGTTGCACCAACCATGGCCAGTGGCACCTTGATACCGACACGGGCGTTCGGCGCACCGCAGACGATCTGCAACGGCTCGCCCTGACCGGCGTCGACCCGGCATACCTGCAGGCGATCGGCTTCGGGGTGTTTCTCGGCAGCGATGATCTCGGCCACCACTACGCCCGCCAGGTCATCTCCCAGCGGAGTGAGCTCTTCCACTTCCAGCCCGGCCATGGTCAACGCGTGGGCCAGCGCGGCGCGATCGGCCTTGATCTCGACCAGCTCGCGCAGCCAGTTCTCGGAAAATTTCATCGTGTCGTTTCCTGCCGCCGGTCTATGCGGGGGGATTAGGCGAATTGCTTCAAGAAGCGCAAGTCGTTCTCGAAGAACGCGCGCAGATCGGAGACACCATAACGAAGCATCGCAAAGCGTTCCACGCCGAGGCCGAAGGCGAAGCCGGTGTAGCGCTCCGGGTCGATGCCGCAGTTCTTCAGTACGTTCGGATGCACCATGCCGCAGCCCAGCACTTCCAGCCACCGGGTCGAACCGTCGTCGGCGTCCCAGCGGATGTCCACTTCGGCGGAGGGCTCGGTAAACGGAAAATAGCTCGGACGAAAGCGCATCTCGAAATCGCGCTCGAAGAACGCACGGATGAATTCGGCCAGCGTTCCCTTCAGATCGGCAAAGCTCGAGGTCTCGTCGACCAGCAGGCCTTCGATCTGGTGGAACATCGGCGAATGGGTCTGATCGGAGTCACTGCGATAGACCTTGCCCGGCGCGATGATGCGGATCGGCGGCTGGCGACCGGCCATCGCGCGGATCTGCACCGGCGAGGTATGCGTGCGCAGCAGACGCCCGTCACCGAAGTAGAAGGTGTCGTGCATGGCGCGCGCCGGGTGGTGCGGCGGGAAATTCAGCGCCTCGAAGTTGTGCCAGTCGTCCTCGATCTCCGGACCGTCCGCGCGCTGATAGCCGAGGCGCGCGAAGATCGCCGCAATGCGTTCCATGGCGCGGGTGATCGGGTGGATGCCACCGCGTTCGCCGTCACGGCCGGGCAGGCTGATGTCGAGCTTCTCCGAAGCCAGCCGGCGATCCAGTTCGGCTTGCTCCAGCACCTGCTTGCGTATGGCAAGCGCGTCGGCAAGACGATCCTTGACCTTGTTCACCTCGGCACCGCGCGTCTTGCGCTCGTCCGGCGCCAGCGCACCAAGCGCCTTCAGTGCGGCAGTGACAATGCCGTTCTTGCCCAGCAGGCCGACGCGCAGCGCATCGAGCGCATCCAGCGTGGCCGCCTTGTCGATTTCGGCCAGCGCCTGTGCGGCACGGCTGTCCAGATCATCCATCGATGCGATTCCGATTTCCCCCTCCCCCCATCGGGGAGAGGGCTGGGGTGAGG
>DAIMGD010000222.1:0-4215 GCA_036724165.1 Rhodanobacter sp. | reverse complement strand
AAACGTGATGCCAAGCCATACCCCGATCGGCCGCAAGGTCACCTTGAACGACATCGCCGCCGGCTGCGCGGTATCGCGCGCGACGGTCTCGCTGGTGCTGCGCGGCAGTCCGCTGGTCAACAAGCACACCCGGGCACGGGTCGAGGAGGAGCTGCGTCGGCAAGGTTACGTCTACAACCGCGCCGCCGCCAACCTGCGCCGGCGCACGTCGTCCAGCATCGCGCTGGTGCTGAACGATCTGGCCAACCCGTTCTTCGCCGAATTTGCCGCCGGTGTGGATCAGACGCTGGGCGAAGCCGGGTTTGTCACCCTGCTCGGCTGCACCGGCGAATCGGCCAAGCGTGAACAGGCGGTCCTGAGTTCGCTGCTGGAACACGGTCCCGGCGGCATCATCCTGTCGCCGGCCGAACACAGCAGTGCGCATGACGTGCTGGCCGCGATTGGCGCACGTTCGCCGCTGCTGCTGTTCAACCGCGAACTGGGCGGCACGCTGCCCGAGTTCGCCCACTGGGATCAACTGATGCTGGACAACCAGCACGGCGCCCGCCTGGCGACCGAACACCTGATTGCCCAGGGCCATCGGCGCATCGCCTTCTTCGGCGGCCATCGCGACTCCAGCTCATGCCGGCAGCGGCATGCCGGTTATCTGCAGGCGATGCAGGTCGCCGGACTGTCGGTCGAGCCGCACTGGCGCGTCGAATGTGCGCCCAGCCGGGTGGAAGCCGCCCACCAGACCGGCAGCCTGTTCGCCGATACGCTGGCACCGACCGCGGCCGTCTGCTACAACGACGCGGTGGCGCTGGGGCTGATGCTGGGCCTGAACCAGCGCGGGCTGCGTCCCGGCCGGGATTTTGCGCTGACCGGCTTCGACGATATCGCCGAAGCCGCGTTGGGCATGCCGCCGCTGACCACCTTGTCGACTGCCCCGCGTGAGCGTGGCCAGCAGGCGGCGCAGCTGATCCTGCAGCGATTGCAGGAACCCCAGGCCGACAGCCGCCAGACCATCGCAGCGGTGCATCTGGTGGTGCGTGAAAGCAGCTGTCCACCGTCCGCGGCCTGACCCCCAAGGAGAATCCGCATGGCCTTCGTTACTCCGCCTCCGTCCTCCGGCCCGTCCACTGCCATTGCGGGCGAGCGCTACACCGACTATCCGATGGCGATGGGCGTGCTCACCACGATCTTCTTCATGTGGGGCTTCCTCACCTGCCTCAACGACATCCTGATCCCGCACCTGAAGTCGATTTTCCAGCTCAACTACGCCCAGGCGATGCTGGTGCAATTCACCTTCTTCGGCGCGTATTTCCTGATGGGCATACCGGCTGGTCGGCTGGTTGCCGTGCTCGGGTACAAGAAGGGCATCGTCGTCGGACTCGCGATTGCCGGACTCGGTGCGCTGGGCTTCTGGCCCGCGGCAAGCCTGCACCTGTACCCGGCCTTCCTCGGCGCGCTGTTTGTGCTGGCCACCGGCATCACCGTGCTGCAGGTGGCCGCCAATCCGTACGTGGCACTGCTCGGCCCGGAGCGGACCAGCTCCAGCCGACTGACCCTGGCGCAGGCGCTGAACTCGCTCGGCACCACGCTGGCTCCGCTGTTCGGAGGCTTGCTGATCCTGTCCAACGTGGTGAAGGATCCGACCGAACTGGCCGCACTGGCGCCGGCCCAGCGAGTTCTCTACGACGCCCAGCAGGCGCAGGCAGTGCAGTTTCCCTACGTCGGGCTGGCTGTCGTGCTTTTCCTGCTGGCGATCTTCGTGTGGCTGTTCCGTCTGCCGGCGCTGACCGAGATCACCGACAAGGGTGACCATGACAAGCACAGCTTCGTGGATGTGCTGCGCCACCCTCACGTGCTGTTCGGCGTACTGGGCATCTTCTTTTACGTCGGGGCGGAGGTGTCGATCGGCAGTTTCATGGTCAATTACCTGTCGATGCCCGACATCGGCCATATGAGTCAGCTGCAGGCCGCCAAGTACGTGTCCTGGTACTGGGGCGGCGCGATGGTCGGCCGCTTCCTCGGTTCGGCGCTGATGGCGAAGGTCTCGCCACGCAAGCTGCTGGCGGTGTTCGCCGCGATCAATGCACTGCTGGTGCTGACCACCATGCTTGGCGGCGGAGCCGTGGCGATGTACAGCATCATCGCCATTGGCCTGTTCAATTCGATCATGTTTCCGACCATCTTCGCCTTGGGCATCGAGCACATGGGGCCCATGACCAGCAAGGCCTCCAGCTTGCTGATCATGGCGATCGTGGGTGGCGCAATCATCCCGCGGTTGCAGGGTGTGCTGGCTGACCATATCGGCCTGCAGCACGCCTTCTTCCTGCCGCTGCTTTGCTATCTGTACATCCTGTTCTACGGCATCCGCGGTTCCAGAATACAGGCCCTGCCACAAGCGAATTGAAGGCAGCGCGGCGTATCTGGCCTTTCCCATCCCGAGAAATCACCCGCATGTCCACGCGACCCATCCTGTGCTTCGGTGAGGCACTGATCGACTTTCATGCCGAGGGCGGCGATGGCCACGGCTTTGCGCAGCACTTCGTGCCGTTTGCCGGTGGCGCACCGGCGAACGTGGCGGTGGCGGTGGCCCGGCTCGGTGGCAATGCGCGCTTCGCCGGCATGCTGGCGCGCGATCGGTTCGGAGAGTTCCTGCTCGACAGCCTGCGGCAGGCGGGCGTCGGCATCGCTGATGTGGCACGCACGGATGCGGCGAATACCGCGCTCGCGTTTGTCACGCTCGACCCACGCGGCGAACGCAGCTTCAGCTTCTACCGCGAGCATTCGGCCGACCTGCTGTTCCGGCCCGCGCATTTTCGCGAGGCCACGTTCGGCGATGTCGCGGTATTCCACGTCTGTTCCAACAGCATGACCGACCCGACGCTGTCGGCGACCACCCGCGAAGGCATGCAGCGCGCGCACGGCGCCGGCGCGCTGGTCAGCTTCGACCTCAACCTGCGTCCCGCGCTGTGGCCCGCCGAGATCGATCCGCGTCCGCTGCTGTGGCCGGCGTTGCATCTGGCCGATGTGGTGAAGCTGTGCGCCGAGGAGTTTGCCTGGCTCGCCGTGGATGGCGAACAGGCCGCGCTCGACCGCCTGTGGCTGGGGCGTACCCGGCTGGTGGTGGTGACCGACGGCGCCAAGCCGCTGCGCTGGTTCCATCCCGACGCCGAGGGCGAGCTGCCGTGCTATGCGGTCGACGCCATCGACACCACCGCCGCCGGTGATGCCTTCGTCGGCGGCCTGCTGTGCCGACTGGCCGGGCTCGATGTCACGCCCGAGCGGATCGACCAGCTGGTCACCGAACTGCCACGCCTGCACGCGATGCTGCGCTTCGCCGCCGCCTGCGGCGCGCTGACCGTGACCCGGCAGGGCTCGTTCGCCGCGATGCCCGATCAGGATGAGGTACGGGCTTTCATGGACACGCACGCATGAGCGCTGTGCCAGCCATGCCCGACTTCCACTCCGCCACCTTCCTGCGCGGCCATATCGCGCAGACGATGGCGTTCTATCACCCGCGCGCGATCGATCCGGCCGGCGGCTTCTTCCACTACTTCAAGGATGACGGCACGATCTACGATCACCGCCATCGGCATCTGGTCAGCAGCACGCGCTTCGTCTTCAACTATGCGATGGCCGCGATCGAACTGGACACGACCGCCGCCCTGCACAATGCGTACCTCGATGCCACGCGGCACGGCCTGCACTACCTGCGCGAGGTGCATCGCGATCCGCGGACCGGCGGCTACGCCTGGACGATCCGCGACGGCCGGCCGGAAGACCGCACCAACCATGCCTACGGCGTGGCGTTCGTGCTGCTCGCCTACGCCAGCGCGTACACCGCCGGCATCGCCGAGGCGGCGGCGTGGATGGATGAAACCTGGCGACTGCTGGAGCAGCGCTACTGGGATGCCGCGGCCGGCCTGTACCGCGATGAGGCCGATGCCGACTGGCACTTCAGCGACTACCGCGGACAGAACGCGAACATGCACCTGTGCGAGGCGATGCTGGCGGCGTATCAGGCCAGCGACGAGCCACGCTACCTGGAGCGCGCGCTCACGCTCGCCGATCACATGACCCGGCGCCAGGCCGCCCAGGCGGGCGGTCTGGTATGGGAGCACTACGACAAACACTGGAACATCGACTGGAACTATCACCGCGACGATCCGAAGCACCTGTTCCGCCCGTGGGGCTTCCAGCCCGGCCACCAGACCGAATGGGCCAAGC
>DAIMGD010000221.1:0-4307 GCA_036724165.1 Rhodanobacter sp. | reverse complement strand
CGGCTGGACAGTGATGGATCAGCTCAAGGCCGATCCGGTGACGCGGGCGATGCCGGTGCATTTCATTTCCGCCACCGACGAAGCCAGCCGTGGACTGGAGCTCGGCGCGGTCGGTTTCCTGACCAAGCCGGTCAGCCGCGAGTCGATCGGACTGGCGTTTGAACGGCTGCTGCATTTCGCCGAAGGACAGCAGCGCCATCTGCTGATCGTCGACGATGAAGCCGATTCGCGCACCGCCGTGCGCACCATGCTGCGCGCCGAGGGCGTGGCGATCGACGAGGCAGGTTCGGCGGAAGAAGCGCTGGAGCTCACCGCGCGTACCCGCTACGACTGCATCGTGCTCGACCTGGGCCTGCCGGGCATGTCCGGCCTGGAGCTGCTCGAACATCTGTCGAAGGCGCCCGGCGGCGTGCCGCCGGTGGTGGTGTACTCCGGGCGCGACCTGAGCCGCGAGGAGAACCTGCTGCTGCGCCAGTACACCGATTCCATCGTGGTCAAGGGGGCGCGCTCGCCGGAACGGCTGCTGGATGAAGTCAGCCTGTTCCTGCACAGCATCCAGCATGCACCGCGCCGCAATGCCGCCGGAAAATCGGCGCGCGCCGAACTGAACGGTCGCAAGGTACTGCTGGTGGACGACGACATGCGCAACCTGTTTGCGTTGTCCAAGGTACTGCGCGGCTGGGGGCTGACGGTGACCCTGGCGCAGGACGGCCAGAAGGCGCTCAAGGCGCTGGCGGAGGACGATGCGCCCGAGCTGGTGCTGATGGACATCATGATGCCGGTGATGGACGGCTACGAAACCATCCGCGCCATTCGCGACCAGCCGTGCTTCGCCAGCTTGCCGATCATCGCGTTGACCGCCAAGGCGATGCGCGGTGACCGCGAGAAGTGCCTGGAAGCCGGTGCCAGCGACTACCTGTCCAAGCCGATCGACATCGACAAGCTGTCATCGATGATCCGCGTCTGGCTGCAACACTGATCGCCATGCCGCCGGCACCCGCCGATCTCGAACTTGAACGGATCGAACTGGACCTGTTCGTGCAGGCGCTCAAACGCCGCCATGGCCATGACTTCAGCCAGTACGCACCGGCCTCGCTGACCCGGCGCGTGCGTCAGCTGGTGCGCGATTACCGTTGCGAGAGCATCAGCGCGCTCACCGCACGGCTGCTGCACGAGGCGGATTTCGTGGCGAAAGTGATCCAGGGCCTGTCGGTGCCGGTGTCGGAAATGTTTCGTGATCCGGCGGTGTTCCGCGCATTGCGCGAACAGGTATTGCCGGTGCTGGCGTCCTATCCGCAGATCAACATCTGGCAGGCCGGCTGCGCGCATGGGCAGGAGGTCTACTCGCTGGCGATCATGCTGGAAGAGGCCGGGCTGTATGAGCGCAGCCACATCTTCGCCACCGACTTCAATCCGGATGCGCTGCAGCGCGCGCAGGAAGGCATCTATCCGGCCCGGGATGCACAGCTGTGGTCACGCAATTATCTGGAAGCCGGCGGCAACCAGTCGCTGGCCAGTTACTACAGCGCCCGCTACGACTTCATCAAGCTGCATGAACGGCTGGGGCGCCACATCACGTTTGCCAACCACAACCTGGTCGCCGATGAGGTGTTCTGCGAGGCGCATCTGGTGCTCTGCCGCAACGTGCTGATTTATTTTTCCAACCCCCTGCAGAACCGCACGCTGACACTGTTCCGCGACAGCCTGGTGCGTGGTGGCTATCTCTGCCTCGGCTTGCGCGAGACGCTGGATTTCGCCCCCGTGGCGGCCGACTTCAACGCGGTCAATGCCGGCCTCAGGCTGTACCGGCGTGCTGCACCGGCAATGTCAGGAAGCAGGAATGAAACGGCCTGAAGCCATCGCGATCGGTTGTTCGTCCGGCGGCTTCAATGCGCTCAAGATCCTGCTCGGCGCGCTTGATCCGCGCTTGCCGCAGGCACTGCTGCTGTGCTGCCACACCGCCGGCAGCGTCGATGTGCTGTGCGGCCTGCTGGCCAGCCATTGCGCGCTCCCGGTACTTGAGGCGCGTGAACGCCAGCCCGCGATTGGCGGCACCGTGCATGTAGCGCCGGGCGGCTATCACCTGCTGCTGGAGAACGATCGGCACTTTGCCTTGTCAATGGATGAGCCGGTGTGCTTTTCGCGGCCTTCCATCGACGTACTGTTCGGTTCCGTGGCGGACATCTACCTGGCCGCGACAATTGGCGTGGTATTAACGGGAGCCAGTCATGACGGCGCCGACGGGCTTGCGCAAATCCGCGCGCGCGGCGGTATCGCCGTGGTGCAGACACCGGCAAGCGCCGAAGCGGCGGTGATGCCGCAGGCAGCACTGGATATCGCCGGTGCGGACTACTGCCTGCCGCTGGAACAGATCGCCCCGTTGCTCAACCGCCTTTGCCTGACATGAAAGTGATGCTGCCGAAAATCCTGGTCGTCGACGATACACACGCCAATCTGGTCGCCATGCGCCGCCTGCTTGCGCAAAGCGGCGCGCAGATCTTCGAGGCGCGCAGCGGCAACGAAGCGCTGGCGTTGTGCCTAGACCATCAATTCGCGCTGATCCTGCTCGACGTCAACATGCCCGACATGGATGGCTTCGAGGTGGCGGCGCTGCTGGGCGAGGCCGAGCAGTTGCACGAGACACCGATCATCTTCGTCACCGCCGCCTATGCCGACGACATGAACCGGCTCAAGGGCTACCGCTCCGGTGCGGTGGACTATGTCGCCAAGCCGATCAACGACGTGATCCTGCAATCCAAGGTGCGCGTCTTTCTGGAGCTGTATGCAGCGCGGGCCGAACTGCAGCAGACCATGGCCGAATTGGCCACGCGCAACCAGCAGCTCACCCAGGAAATCGCCGAGCGCGAACTGGTCGAGGCGATGGTTCGGCATCAGGCCAGCCACGACATGCTGACCGGCCTGCCGAACCGGATCCTGTTCCAGGATCGCCTGCACGTCGCGATCCAGCGCACCCGGCGTCACCACGACCACTTCGCCCTCGCCTGCATCGACATCGACGGCTTCAAGAACGTCAACGATACCCATGGCCATGCCGCCGGCGATGCACTGCTGCAGGGCATCGCCGCACGCCTGTCGGCGCACCTGCGCGGCAACGACACCGTGGCACGACTCGGTGGCGACGAATTTGCCTTGATCCTGGAAGACATCGCGGAGCCGCAGCTGGCCTTGCAGCTCTGCCAGAAGCTGTGCGCCGCGCTGGGTGAGCCTTACACGCTGCGTGCCAACGGCGGCTCGATCGATGTGCGCGTTGGCGCGAGCATCGGGGTTGCGTCGTATCTGCCGAGTGATCGCCAGGACGCCGACGAGCATTTGATCCAGGCAGCCGACCGCGCGATGTACGAGGCCAAGCGCAATGGCAAGAATCGCTGCGTGCTGGCCAGCTGACCGCTGGCGCTGCAGACGGCGACATCCGGCCGAGACATCATCCAGCGTGATTGCGCGGCGCGACCCACATCAGGACGCGCGCGCGAAAAACCGCCTCGCCGGCGGCATCGGTGACCTGCACGTCGACCGGCCATTCACAACCGTCGACTGAAGCGTGCGCCGCAGTCGCGGACGCGCGCCTCGCAACGACCCGGCTGCAGCGCCACGAAGCGCGGCGCGATCGTGGCGAAGCAAGGCGCCTTCAAACAGACCAGCCGCGAGAAGATCCAGTGGCCGGCCAGCGCGTGATGCGACGGTACAGCGACAGCACGGACACACTCATCGGCGATCTCCGGAAAAGAGTCGGCCCGCGCCGGTGTCGTGGTGGCGACATCAGACGCGGGCCGTCAGCTACATGCTGCCAGTCACTTACTTGTCCGCGCGGGTCTTGAACGCGCGCAACTCATCCGGCTCGAAGTCGTCCACCGAGATGAACTCGAACACGCCCTCGCGCACGCGCTTGAGCAGCGCCGCCTCGCTGGCGTTCAGCACGCCGGCCTGCTCGGCTTCGGCCAGCTGGTCCATGTAGTCGTGCGTCTTGAACTGGCCACTCTTCTGCGCCTTGCCGAACTTGCGGTCGACCGGCTCGGCGGCGATCACGTCCGGCAGCAGCGCATTCATGCGGCCGACGGTGTTGTTTGCGGTCGGCGTGAGGTAGACCCATTCCATCAGGCGATCGCGCGCCTCGCTGGGCGCGGTGATCAGCGCGGCGACGCGGCGACCCAGCCGATCGGACGGCGGCACTTCGCGGCGACCGAACGGGAATACCAATACGCGCAGCAGCCAGGAGACCGGACGCACCGGGAAGTTGCGGATCGCGCCATCCAGCGCCATCTGCATGTTCCACACGCACTGGTGGAACG
>DAIMGD010000220.1:0-4320 GCA_036724165.1 Rhodanobacter sp. | reverse complement strand
GTGCGCGCATCAATGCCATGGCATCGGTGTAGCTCAAGGCCGAAGGAGGCTCGCCCTTTTCATTTTGCTGCGGACCCCAGTTGTCGACTTGCGGCGTATAAAGCTGCGCGGATCGATCCGGTATCGGGTTGCCCGACACCGCACGGAACACCGACCAGGTGGTCATCGATGCGGCGACGCCCAGGCCGATCGACATCACCATCAGCAGCGTCAGCGCCGGATTGCGGCGCAGGCTGCGAAGACCAAGTGTCAGGTAATGGACGAACATCGATCAAGGGCTCCGTGTCATGCAGTACGTGGTGATGAATCAGGCCGCACGCGTCGCCACCACCGGCGGCACGTTGGAGGCGCGGCGGGCCGGCACGAACACCGCCGCCTGGCCGATCGCCAGCATCGCCAGCACCCCGGTCAGCATGTACGACACCGGCATGCGCGCCATCTCGTAATGCGCCATCAGCAGCATGTTGAGTCCCACCGCGAGCGCCACGCCGACGATCACGCCGCCCCCGGCGATCAGCAGGTTCTCGATCTGGAAGTAATGCAGAATGTCGATCTTGCGTGCGCCCAGCGCACGCCGCACGCCGATCTGGCGATGCCGCTGGCCGACCCAGAAGCTGGTCAGGCCGACGATGCCGGCGGCCGTCACGCACAACAGGATCAGGCACACCACGCTCATCAGGATCGCCATGCCGAGGTCGCCCTCGTAGGCCGTCGCGCGGATCTGCGCGAACGAGCGAATGCCGCTCTCGTCGGCGGCGTCGTCGTCGATCACCCGCATCGGGTTGGCCGCATACAACGCCGCACTCGCATTGCGCATCACCGCCTGCTCGCGCCCCGGCTTGGTACGCACCACGTAGCGCGAGAAAAAGGCATCCAGGCGCACCGGCTCCAGCACCGCGTTGAAGGCAACGGCGTCGTTGCTGCGATCCGCACTGGATGTCTGCAGACGCTCGACGATACCGATGATGGTCGAAGCGCGGTTGCCATCCAGGTAGACCGTCTTGCCCAGCGCATCGCCCTTCGGGAACAGCTTGTCCGCCACCGGCTGGGTCACGATGATCACCGGCGGAGTAGCCGTATCGCGGAAGCCCTGATGCTGGATGTCGCCGGCATTGAACGCGCGTCCGGCCACCACGTGCAACTGCAGGGTCGGGATGAGCTGCTCGTCACCCATGTAGAACACGGTGCGCGTCGTCGCATGTTTCTGATCGGGCTTCAGGCTGATGCCGCCGCCCCAGCTGTTGTTGGTCAGCGGCATGGTGTTGGTTGCCGCCACCGAGACCACGTCCGGAAGATTGCGCAGTGTGGCCAGATCCGCCAGCTGCATCGAATCGAGCTTTTCGATCGACGCCGCATCGTCGCCGGTGGGCGCGCCGACCCAGCCCTGCTCGACCATGAACAGGTTCTGCTCGTTGAGACCGGTCGGCCGGTTGAGCCGCTCGATGCGCTGGCCGATGATGAACACGGCGTTGCAGACGATCGCCAGGGTCAGCGCGATCTGCAGGGAAATCAGTACCACGCCGGCCTTGTGCCGACGCAACGCCGCGAGAATGGGATGCAGGGTCATCGCGTGTTCCTCAGTTCGACTTGAGCTGCCACGCGGGCTGCACGCGCGAGGCTCGGAAGGTGGGGTAGAGACCGGCCAGCAGGGTGGCCACCACGGCAACCACCAGGGTGATGAACAGCAGTGACAGATCGAGCCGGGCCAGCGCGGCAATGCTCTTGGGCATCACCAGTCCCACGCTGGCCACGCCCACGCCGGTAAGCAGCAGACCCAGCACGCCGCCGGCCATGCCGACCATCCCGGCCTCGGTGAGGAACTGCGCGTAGATCGAAGCGCGCGGCGCACCCAGCGCGCGGCGCACGCCGATCTCGCTGCTGCGGCGCAGGAACTTCGCCAGCAGCAGGCCCACCGTGTTCACCAGGCACACGATCAACAGGCCCAGCGCGACCAGCAGCGACACCTTGGTATCGCTGGGTACCACGTGCTCGTGATCGAGGAAGGCCGGCAGGTCGCGCAGGCGGTTGTTCGGCGCCCAGTGGAAGCGGCCGGCGCTCTGCTGTTCCCGCGCGTAGCCGTCGAGGTATTGCCGGTAACGCTGCACGGCCGCCGCGTCATCCAGTTCGGCCATGTACGAGATCCACACGCAGTCCGAGCGCTGCAGCCCGACGAAGCCCGACTCCTTCGGCACCTCGCTGCAACTGGTGTTGCCGTTGTTGCCCATGCTCACCGCGATCGCGCGATCGAACGGCAGGAACAGGTCTTCGGTGCTGCTGTTGAAGCCGCCGGTGTTGACCACGTCATAGAAGCGCGGCTGCGGATTCCAGTCGCCCAGCACGCCGACCACGCGGTAGTCCTTGCCCTCGATGTCCAGCGTCCTGCCCACGCTGTTGGCGCCGTTGAACACCTTCTGGTTGAGCTTGCCGCTGATCACCGCCACCGCGGCCTGGTGCGCGTCATCGTCCGCATTCCAGCCGCTGCCGTACTTGAACGGCACATCCAGCATCCGAAAGAACTCGCTGTACACCGCATGCCCGGTGATGTTGATCGGGTGCTTGCCGGCGCCCGCCGGCACCACCGACGGCGACACCATGTACATCGCCGATTGCCGCGTGGCGCGATGCGCGCGCATCAGTGCCATCGCATCGGTGTAGTCCATCGCATCCTGCGGTTCGCCGTCGCTGCCGCGCCGGTCGGGGCCGAAGATGTCGATCTGCGGCACGAACAGCTGCGACGACTTCCATGGAATCGGATCGCCCGACACGCCGCGAAACACCGAGTAGGTGGTCATCGATGCAGCCACGCCGAAACCGATCGCCAGCACCATCAGCGCGGTGAGGCCGGGACTGCGCTTCAGGCTGCGCAAGGCCAGTTCGAGGTAGTAGCCAAGCATGTCCATCTCCAGAATGGCCTGCCCCGGCGGGGCAAGGCGATAGGTGTCAAACCGACCGTGTCGCCTCGACCGGCGGCAGGTTGGAAACTCGAACTGCCGATGCCGTCACTGCGCCCTTGTCGAATGGCGGCGCGACCACACCGGTTACCGCAGGGATCAGCGACCAGCGCTCATTCGAGCAGCTTGTTGATGTCCTCCAGATCGTGCACGTCGACGCTGCCGGCAGCCCGCTTGAGCAGCAGCTTGTTGAGGATGAACTGGTGGCGCACGACGATGTATTCGCTCTGCACGTTCGCCAGCTGCTCGATCGCGAACACCACGTTGGTAAGCGTCTGCGTGCCGATCGCATAACCGGCACGCATCGACGTCAGCGATTTGCGCGAGGCATCCACCGACGTGCGCGCGGCCTGCACCTGCTCGATCCCGTCCACCACCAGGTTGTAGTAGTTGTCGGCATCGCGTGCGGCCTGGCGACGCTGGGTTTCCAGCACGCCCTGATCCTCGTCGCGCTGGGCGATCGCCTGGCGCACCTGCGACTGGGTCAGCCCGCCGCTGAAGATCGGCACGGTCAGGGTCAGTCCGATCGTGGTGACGCCCGGCCCGTAGCCGGCGGAGCCGGAAACCGCACCCGGCACCGCGCTGCTGGACCAGCTACCGAACTTGCCGTACTGCAGGTTGGCGCTGACGGTGGGCAGATGCCCGGCGCGCGCCGCCGATACCCGATGCTCATCGGCGGTTACCGCGTAACGCGCGGCAAGAATGACCGGGTTGGTGTGCATCGCCGCATCCACCCAGGATTTCGAATCGGCCGGCGCGGGCAATTGCATCGGCAGATCTTCGCGCAGCTTCTTCAGCGTCCCGGTCGGCTGGCCGGTGATCTGTTCCAGCGCGCGCTCGGCATCCTTGAAAGCATCCTGCGCGCTGATCCGCTGGGACTTGATGTACAGGTAATAGGCCTGCGACTGGCTGACGTCGGACGCGGTCACCAGACCGTTCTTGAAGCGCACGCTGGACTGGTTGAACTCCTGCTTGTAGGCATCCTCGTAGGAGCGATAGACGTTCAGGCTGTCCTGCGCGATGAGCACGTTGAAGTAGGCAGCGGCCACGCGCACATAGAGGTTCTGCAACGCGGCGCGATAAGTCTCGTCACCCGAGTCCCTGCCGGCCTGCGCAGCCCGCAGATTGGCGATCGCGGCCAGGTTGATGATCGGCTGGCTGAGCGTGCCGCTGAGATCGCGCTCGCGCGTGTGGCCGGCCGCGCCGGTGGGCACGATGTTGCCGCTGGAACTAGTGACCGAACCGTCGCCACCGTGGATCTGCTCCAGGCCCAGCCCGACCGACAACTGCGGCAGCAGGGCCGAGCGTGCCTGCGGCACGTTTTCGGCCACCACCACGCGAGCGGCATCGGCCGTGCTCAGCACCGGGT